>JAFGNI010000020.1 GCA_016927095.1 Anaerolineae bacterium
GGCTGCAACAGGATCGGGACCCCATCATCAGTCACCGTCTCCTGGCCCGCAGCCAGAATGACCGCTTTGAGCGGTCGGGCGGATCCCTCATCGGTATGTGCCTGCATAGTTACCTCCTTCTGCATTCGGTCATCTTACATTCGCTGATTCTGCTCACTGCCATTGCGCCACCTTCTTGACCACTTGCTCTGCCATCTCGGCATCCTCGACGCCGCCGACGATGAGCCATGCACCCTCGGGACGGAGGGCGTCAAAGACATCGTCCAGCTCCTGGGCCGGCGGGTAGAGACAGAAGGCCTTCCCGGCGGACTGGATCCTCTTGTACACCTTGATCCACTGCGCCCAATGGTCCTGTCCCGCGCCGGGCACCCACTGGATGGCGTGGATCTCCGGCAACGCCAGCAGCGTATCGAGGAAGCGCAGGGCCTGTGGGCCGTCAAGATGGTAGATATTCCGGTCCATATGCCGGCACTCCCGGATGATGCCGGGAAGGAAGATCTCTTCGAACATGCGATCGGAAACCATACACGAGAAGTCATTGGACGGCACATGGTACTTGCCACGGCAGGTCGCATTCAGCCAGGTGGTGCTGGGCATGCCGGCCGCCGTCAGCTTCTCGTAATAGAGGTCGTAGACCTCCAGGAAGTCATCGGTGACCCGCTCAACCAAAGTCTTCACCTCGGCAGGATGCTCAACCATATCGATGCAGAGCTTCTGGGGATCGCGAAAGGCCGCCACGGCATCGCCGCCAGGATGCAGGTCGGTGTAGCCCACGATGAAGGTGTCCTTGGCCACAGCCAGCAGCGCGTCGGTGAGCTCTAGAATCTTGCGGAAGTAGACGTCCCCGCAATCCAGCTGTAGGGCCGCGAGCGATGCTGGAGACCAATCCTCCTGAATGGGCTCGCTCCAAGATGTCGTTTCACCGAACGCCAGAGGACATCCATAGAAAGCCGAGAAGACCTCAGGACCCAGGTTGGGAAAGGTGACGGGCAACGCATCCCCTGCGTAGCCCCGGCTATGCATCTGCGCCACGGTGCATTCGACGGTGTACTCGGGGTCCATCCAACGCTCGCGCAGCGAGGCATGCGTCTTCTGCGGCCAAGCGATACCTGCCTCGAGCGGCTGGGGGTAGGTCACGGAGACGAGCGGACGGTCCAGCACCTCGCACGCCCACCACGCTTCGTACCGTTCCAGAACTTCCGCGAAGTCGGGTTTCAGCTTGAACATATCCCCCTGCTAGACGATGGAATCGCTCTTGACGTAGTCGATGATCTCCTCCACGTAGCCAAAAGCCATCGCCACCACGGTATCAGCGCCGCCGTAATAAAGCGCCAGGCGCCCGGTCGCCGCATCACACAGCGCCGCGCATGGGAAGACCACGTTGGGCACATCGCCCACGCACTCGTACGTGCGCTGCGGTGACATGAAGTAACGCCTGGCGCGCGCGATCACCTTCCAGGGCTGATCGAGGTCAAGCAACGCGGCGCCGGCGCTGTAGACGAAGCCGTTGCATGAGGTGAGCACTCCATGGTAGATCAAAAGCCAGCCCTCTGAGGTCTCGATCGGGATGGGACCGGCGCCCACCTTGGTGCTCTGCCATCCGTTGGCCGTGCCGAAGACGTAGCGGTGGTTCCCCCAGAAGTGCATGTCGGGACTCTCGCTGTAGAAGATGTCACCAAAGGGCGTATGGCCATTGTCACTGGGACGGCTGAGCATCGCGTAGCGGCCATTGATCCTACGTGGGAAGAGGACACCGTTGCGGTTGAAGGGCAGGAAGGCATTCTCCAGTTGGTGGAAGGTCTCAAAGTCCTCGGTGTACGCGACCCCTATGGTCGGTCCGTGGAACCAGTTGCACCAGGTTACGTAGTACCGGTCTTCCAGCCAGACGACGCGGGGATCATACCCATAGACGAAGGTGCCGATCTCGTCGTCATCCGCCAGGAAGTGGATCCGTTCGTGGTCCAGGTCCCAGGTCACACCGTCCTCGCTGCGCCCGGCGTGCAGGCGCATCTCCCGCCCTGTGTCGTCCACGCGAAAGACTCCGGCGAAGGCACCCCGATAGGGCACGACCGCGCTGTTGAAGATGCTGTTGGCTCCAGGGATCAGGTCTCGAGGGATCACGGGATTGCGCTCGGAACGCCATACGACGCCCTCTACGCCAACCGGTCGATCTTCCCAGGGTATGTTGGGCAGCGACTCGCCCACGATTTCCACACTCATCGGTGCCTCCTTCTAGCTTGTGGGTGAGGTCCATTATACTGCGATCGCTAGCCCACACCATGCGCCGAACAGGCATTTGCACATTCCCAGAAGCAAGGGTAAACTAGGAATGTATGGGTTTATCGACATATGAGGAGGTTTGAGGAATGAAGATCGGCGATGCCATTCAGTCTGCGGATTGGAAAAGTGAGAAGCACGTGCCAGCGATCGAGGCACCGGATGTTGTGAAGGCCAACGAGCCCTTTATGGTCACAGTGAGCGTCGGTAAAGAGATTGCTCACCCAAATACGACGGCGCACCATATCGCGTGGATCGATGTCTTCTTCAAGCCCGAGGGGGACAAGTTCCTCTACCAGGTCGGCCATTTCGACTTCACCGGCCACGGCGCCTCGGTGAAGGGAGCGGATACAGGCCCGGTCTATACCCACCCCATCGCAACCCTGTCGATGACCGTCGATAAGGCGGGAACCCTCGTGGCCGTCGAGCAGTGCAATATCCACGGCCTTTGGGAGGGAAGCAAGGAGATCAAGGTCGAGTAGCCCGTCTTCTTTCGAGAAAATCGATTTCGTCACCTGAAGCGCCGGAGGGACATCTCTCCGGCGCTCTGCTTTTCCGGCTAGAGACAAGCGTCTTGTGCGCAATCTTGTTTATGCTATAATCCTATTACTAATTTAAGAAAAGAAAGGCCCGTAGGAGACTATGAAGAAGACAACCGGAAAGCTAGTGGCCAGCCTGGGGCTGGCACTGATCATCGCCCTGAGCGCTTGTGCTAGGGCTACACCGACGCCGGAACCGGCACCCACTGCCACACCGACATCCGCTCCGGAGCCAGAACCCGAAGCCCCTACAGAGGAAGTCGCCGCGCTGACTGAGACGAGCACCGCCTCACCGGTGCCCACGCCAATTCCCGAGATGACCTCACCCGTGGAGACCCCTGAAGCACCCTCCGAGGAGGAGACTGAAGAGCCGGAAGAGATGCCGGACGACACCATTGTCTGGATGGCAGATGGCCTGATTACGGAGGGGGAGTACACGGACCAGGCCGACTTCGGCGACATCCGCATCTGGTGGCAGCACGATGGTGAGTTCCTTTACCTGGCGATGGAGGGCGACACGACGGGTTGGGTTGCCGTGGGCATCAACCCTCAGAATCGCATGCAGGGTGCCAACTACATGTTCGGCTATGTGGCGGACGGCATCGCCCGGCTGTGGGATGCCTACGGTACCGCCCCGACGGGCGCCAACCACCCACCGGACGCCGAACTCGGCGGCACAGACGACGTCGTAACCTTCACCGGAGAGGAGCAGAATGGCGTGACGCGGTTCGAGATCCAGATCCCTCTTGACTCCGGAGACCAGTATGATCAGCCACTGGCAGCCGGCAACAGCTATCCGATTATCGTGGCGATCGGCGGCGAGGATGCGTTCAACGCCTACCACACGCGATATGATCGCGGCGAGCTGATATTGGCACCGTGATCTCTCGCGGCTGCTTGTTGAAGGCGATATCGGCGACTAGAATAGATCTATCCTATCTCTCCAAATCTTTCGAAGGAGGCAGTAGATGGAACTGAGCGACGTACTGGCACAGGCTTTGAAGCTTGAGGCCGATGGACAGGAGTTCTACACCAAGATGGCGGGGCGTGTCGAAGACGCAGACGGCAAGGCGATGTTCAAGCAGCTCGCTGCGGATGAGGTCGACCACTACAACTACATCAGGCGACAGGCTGACGCACTCCAGGAAGGCAAGGGCTGGGCAACCATCCCGGAGATGGAGCTGGTTGACGCACTGGATGCCGTCTCTCTGGTCTTCCCTCCAGACGAGAAGATCCCTGAGGCGCTGGGGGACAATCCAGATGAGGAGCAAGCCCTGCTCTTCGGCCTCGGCATCGAGAGCGAGAGCTTCACCCTCTACCACAACAGCGCGGAGCAGGCCAAGGATCCGGACGCCAAGAAGCTCTTCATGCAGTTGGCGGGGGCGGAGCACCGGCACTTCGAGATTCTGATGCAGCGCTACGAGTCGCGCTATCACTATCCCCGATAGAGATAGAGACTGCAAGATCCCAACAGGGAGACAATATGGAAGACGTTTTTGAGATTGCACAGGTTGGACGGTTGGCCCCTGAGTTCGAGGCGCAGGCTTTAGTTGGTGACAAGATAGAGACCCTTGGGCTCGCCGACTACAGGGGCAAGTGGGTCGTGCTCTTCTTTTACCCGGGCGATTTCACCTTTGTCTGCCCGACGGAGCTGGTTGCCGTGGCGGAACGTTACGATGAGTTCCGGTCCATGGGTGTCACGGTTCTCTCCATCAGTGTGGACTCTCCCCACGTACACAAAGCGTGGCAGGAACACGAGCTCTCGAAGATGATCGACGGGGGCCTGCCCTACCCGATGGTGAGTGACCGCGCCGGGCGGATCGGTGAGAGGTACTTGGTGTATGACACCCAGGACGGTCGCGACCTTCGTGGCTTCTTCATTATCGACCCTGACGGTGTCCTGCAGGTAGCGGAAGTGCTGAACGCTTCGATGGGACGGGACGTCGACGAGATGCTCCGGCTGCTGCAAGGGGCGCAGTACGTCTACTCCCGCAAAGGGGAGGAGCTTCCTGCGTGCTGGCACCCCGGTGACAAGACACTCAAGCCCAGTGAAGCAATGGTTGGAAAGATCTGGACGACCTGGAAGAAGTAGGCCGGATGTCGTGGTCGATGGTATGTCAGTGCCTGCCCCGTGCATCTGGGACAGGCACTCTTTCGAAAGATGCCTGAGCTTCCAGAAGTCGAGACAATAGCGCAGAAGCTGTCCCCTGCGCTGGTGGGACACGAAGTCGTCCAGGTCGATGTCGGCTGGGATCGCACGATCGATCGCCCCGACGTGGTGTCTTTTCGGAAGGCGCTGATCGGATCCAGATTCACCGGCATCGGACGGCGCGGCAAGTTCCTAGTGATGGATCTCGACACGGGGCAGTCCCTGCTCGTGCACCTGCGCATGAGCGGCAAGTTCTCGCTGTCGATGAATGGGGACGTTGAGGCAGAGCAGCACACACGGCTGCGCCTGCGGCTCGACAATGGGCTTTGGGTTGTCTACATTGATCCACGCAAGTTTGGCAGATTTTACCTCGTCGACGATCCACAGGAGATCGTTGCGGATCTAGGCCCGGAGCCACTGGGGCCGGATTTTACAGCCGAAGCGCTGTGGGAGCGCCTGCAAAACCGGCGCGGCGAGATCAAACGCCTGCTGCTCGACCAGCAGTTCATCGCCGGCTTGGGCAACATCTACGTCAGTGAAGCGCTGTGGCAGGCACGGATCCACCCAGCCCGGCCCGCCAACTCGCTCTCAGGCGAGGAGTGCTACCGGCTACACGGCGCGATTGTCGACGTTCTGCGACTGGGCATCGTCCACGGGGGCACCAGCCTAGAGGATCGACAGTATGTCTATCCCGACGGGGGAACCGGTGAACACCAACACCATCTGAGCGTCTACGACCGAGCCGGCGACCGGTGCCGGCGCTGTGGCTATGAGCTGCAGCGGATCGTGCAAGGACAGCGCAGCACCTACTTCTGCCCGGTGTGCCAACCCTACTTCATAGCAGATGGATCGGCAGCTCGGGTTTGGCAGGACGAGAATCTAGATGAGGAAAGGAAATTGACAGTGGAAACCAAAACGCTGAATATCGCAGGAATGTCCTGCAACATGTGCGTCAAACACGTCACGCACGCGCTGAAGAACGTCGATGGCGTTGTGGACGTGCACGTGCAGCTCGAGCCACCCACGGCAACGGTGACTTACGATCCACAGGTGGCTGACCTCGCAGCCTTCAAAGCAGCTGTCGCCGAGGCAGACTACGAGGTCGTTGGCGAAGCCTGAGCAGCTGGACACCTATCGAGGTCAAGGATCAGTCCGGCCCGCGGTCGACCGCGGGCCGGGCTTCTCTTCCAGCCGAGAATCACCTTACGGTCAGGTCGCCCGCCTCACAGAGCAGCCCAGCCAACAGCGCGGCACGCTTGGGCAGAGAAGCCGTGTCCACGTACTCGTGTTCGGCGTGGGCGCCATCACCGACCGCCCCTAATCCATCCAATGTGGGCACGCCCATTGCAGCGGTGAGGTTGCCGTCGCTGGCACCGCCGGACGATGCCTCTTCCAGCGCCATACCCAGCGCTTCGCCAACGCGTCGAGCTACCTCAAAAAGGGCAATCGTTCCGGGCGTTCGCTCAAACGGCACCCGTCCGAAGCTGCCCGTGACAGTGACCGTGGTCTCCGGGTTGAAGGCCTCGATGCCCAAGATGAGCGACTCGAGACGCCGGGCCTCTTCACGGGTCCAGGCCCTGGTGTCCACCCGAGCGGTTGCGTGCGCAGCAACGACGTTGGACCGTGTGCCGCCGGCGATCACCCCCACGTTGACAGTTGTGCCCAGATCGTAGTCGGTGAAAGCGTGGAGCCGCAGGATCTGCCGTGCCAATTCCTCTATGGCACTGGCGCCTTCCTGGGGTGCCACACCGGCGTGGGATGCGCGTCCCTCCACAGTTACTGTGAATGCCCCGACGCCCTTGCGCGCTGTCTTCAACGCCCCCCCGGATACCGACGGCTCCAGCACAAGCACGTAGGCGGATGCCGCAGCTTCGGTCTCGATCAGGGCACGGGACGTCGCACTGCCGATTTCCTCATCCGCGTTCAGGACCAACACCACGGGACGGGGGAGCGGCAGCGCCAGGTCTTGGATGGCGCGCCATGCGAACTCAGCGATCACCAACCCACCCTTCATATCGTAGACACCGGGACCGGTGGCCCGACCGTGCACCACTTCGAAGGGTTTCCGGTCGATGGTACCCAAGGGCCACACCGTGTCGAAATGCCCCAGGAGGAGGGCCGGCGGCATCGAGGCTGCAGCCGGTGTGGTGCCCGGCAAAGCGATGCGAAGGTGGTTACCGCGCGTAGGCTGCGGCACAAGCTCCACCTGGGCGCCCAGTGCTTCCCAGCGCTGCTTCAAATAGCCTGCTAGTGTATCGAGATAGGCCTTGTCCGTGCTCGGCGACTCGCGGCTGACCAAAGCATCCAAAGCCGCGATCATCTCAGCATGATAACCTATGGCATGGTCGGAGAGGCGCTGATAGTCTATCGCTAGATCGCCCATAGCTCTCCTTTTGGGATTGGCAGGCCACACACCTAACGTGGTATGGCCTGCGATCAGGTCGGTGTCAGTAGCAGATTGTCGCGCCGGGCAATGGCGGGCTTCTGTCCGCTACGGCTGAGCCCCCTCTCCTGGAGCAGCGCGTTGGCGATGTCCTCCAGTGTCTGCCCTGTCTCGGGATGAATGTAGTAGGGCGCGAGATCGGCGAGGGGAACAGCAACGTGAGGATAGGTCAGGATGTCGGGATCAGGCAGGTGCCGTGTGCCGAGGTCCTGGGTTTCGTGGTTGAAGAGCGCGATATCCAGATCAATCGTGCGCGGCGCGTTCTTATCGGCCACCCGCACACGTCCCAAGGCCTGCTCAATGGGCTTCAGGACGTCGGCCTTCAGCCGCACAGCGGACAGCGGCGTCGTCAAGAGGACAGCGCCATTCAGGAAGGACGCCTGGTCGGTGGTACCCACCGGCGCGGTCTCATAGACAGGCGAGACGGCGGCAACGACGACTTTGCCGGACTCAGCCAACATCTTAACAGCAGCCTTGAGGTTGTGCACCGGGTCGATATTCGAGCCCAGTGTCACGAAGACACGATTGGGCAGATCCCGGAGCTGCTCTCGCGTCCGCTCGATCTCCACACCTACAGAGCGCGCGAATCGCAAAGCGCCCGGTTTCTCCACAAAGACGCGGGCCGCCTCGACCTTTGGATCGGCTAGGCAAAGCTCGGCGATCTCAGCAGCCAAGCGCTCAACGAGGAAAAAGCTGGACGTCTCCACCATCCGGATCACCTGCTTGGTGATCGTCTTGTAGTTGACGGCATCCTCGATCGCGTCCGTGAGACCTGCGCGGGAGGTGTCTGCGACGAGCGTGATATTGATGCGCACGTCCTGTCGCTTCTCACGCTCCTCTTGGTTGATGCCAACAATGGCGCGTAACAGAAGGTCCTTGATGTGAATCTGGTCTTTCATAGAAGATCCGCCTTACAGGTGCTCACCACCTGTCACGTAGATCAGCTCTCCGGTCACGAAGTCCGACGCAAGCAGGTAACGCACCGCGTGGACAATCTCCGCCGGTGACCCAGGCCGTGCCAACGGTATCTCAGTCGCCTTGCGCGCCACGAAGGCCTCACTAGCGCCTGGTGGCGGCAGAATCAGGCCGGGGGCGATGGCGTTGACCTGGACCTCCGGTGCAAGGGCGAGCGCCATGCTCTGCGTCATCCCGATCAACGCTACCTTGGTCAGTGTATAGGCAACATGATCGGTGCCGGGGCGCGCGCCACGCCAGTCGGCGATATTCACGACATGGCCGCGGTACCCGCGCGCCTTGGCAGCCAGGGCAAAGGCTTGCGTCAGAAAGAAGGGCGCTTTGAGATTGATGTCGAAGTGGCGGTCCCAGTTGGCCTCGTCCGTGCTGTCCCACTCGCCAGGTTCGAAGATCGCCGCGCTGTTGATCAAGATGTCCCAATGGCCAAACTTGCTCAGGACTGCGTCAGCAAGGCCGGACATATCCTGGCTCCGGCCGAAGTCAGCTTGAATAACAACCGCCTCCCGCCCTAAAGCGCGGATTTCCGCTGCTGTCTCTTGGGCGGGTCCTTCTGAGCTGCTGTAGGTGATGACGATGTCAGCGCCTGCTTCAGCCAGCCCGAGAGCGATCGCCTTTCCTAGGCGCACCGCGCCGCCAGTCACCAACGCAACCTTTTCCGTGAGGTACATTTTCTTCCTCGCTAATCCCCTACTGCGCCGCCCTGTTATCTGTCAGACGGCCAACCAGCCGGCCTCAGATCTGGTCACGGACTAGAAATGGACAGCGGTGCGCTGGATGTGCTCA
>JAFGNI010000216.1 GCA_016927095.1 Anaerolineae bacterium
GCAGGAGAGCGCCAGCACGCGGTGGGAGGTCGGGTCGATGCCTAGGAAGGGGATGTAGGGGAAGTAGTCCAGGTAATGAGAGACGTCACATAGCTGAACGGCACTGAGATCTGAGATGATGAGGTCCGGCATAAGCCTGGGCGGAGGGCCTTGATCTGCCGACATGACGGGGAGCCGGACCACGTCGAGGCTGTGTGGATGCTCCCGGACTCTGTTCAGGATTGCCTCGACGCTATCCATCAACAGAGACTCACCTAAGAGCGCGACAAGTCGGGAGCCGGCTCTTCGGTCGTTGCTTTCTAGCCGCATATCTCCGTCCTCTTGCATGCTGACGCCTATCTCCTTCAGCGCGTCTGACGCCGGCTGAAGGAAGACCCGGTTGGTGACCTCAAGCCTCAGAGAGGGAATCTCCCCTGATTGTATGCTATTCCTTACGACGCTCTCCGGTCACTTTGGATACGGACGCTTTTGACTCTCTTGCACTCTCATTCAGAATAGCAGCAAGGCGGTCCGGGAGGGCGATCGATTGGCCCGGCGGGTCAGTCTTGTGATATCTGGACTGCCTACTCAGGAGGTCCCAAGATGAAGATTGCAGAGATCCGTGTTGTGCGTGTGGCCTTGCCACAGGCGGCGTCCAAGACGGAGCCACGTCGCCCTTCCTGGGCGGCGGAGGCTGAGGTGGCCAATCCCATGTCTCGCTATGCTAAGGTGAAGCGGCATCGCAGTATGTGGCTGCCCAAGTGGGAAGGTGCCTGGGTGCAGGTGACGGCGGAGGATGGGACCTGGGGACTCGGCACGCTGAACTACGCCCCGGTGACAGCGCCTGTGGTGGCGCATCTGGCCTCGCAGTTGGTAGGCGAGGACTGCATGGCCATCGACAAGCTCGCCGATATGATGTTCCGGATGACGAAGCCCTACGGCTCGACGGGCCTGGCATCGTACGCCATCAGTGGCATTGATCTGGCCTTGTGGGACCTCAAAGGGAAGCTCTTGGGGCAGCCGGTCTATGCGTTGCTCGGCGGCCCCCAGAAGGATCGCATCTTCTGCTATGCCACCGGGAACGACTACGACTGGTACAAGGAGCTCGGTTTCCGGGCTTTCAAGCTGGCATGTCCCTACGGCCCCGCTGACGGACTGGACGGGCTCCACCGCAATGAGGCCTTCGTCGCCAAGGCGCGCGAGACGATCGGCGATGACTGCGAGCTGATGCTCGACTGCTGGATGGCGTTTGATGTCGCGTACACGGTTCGGCTCGCGGAACACCTGCGGCCCTATCGCCTGAAGTGGATGGAAGAGTGTTTGATCCCCGAGGACTTCGACGGGCACATTGCCCTCCGTGAACGCCTGCCGTGGCAGACCTTGGCGACGGGCGAACATTGGTACACTCACGTTCCCTTCCAATGGGCGATACGCCACGGCATCGTCGATATCCTGCAACCGGACATCAACTGGTGTGGCGGGATGACGACGGTCCGGAAGATCGCAGCGGCAGCTGATGCTGCCGGTATCAACGTCATCCTCCACGGTGGCGGCGTCACACCCTTTGGCCAGCACTTTACCCACGCAACGCCTTCGGCGCCTTGGTGCGAGTATTTCGTCGCCTCGCCGCCCGGCGTGCCCCTTGAGGCGGCTGCGCGCTTGCCCGGACAGGCGGTCGCCAAGGACGGCTGGCTCGTTCCGAGCGACGCGCCGGGGTTTGGGATGGAGATACTGGAAGAGTGGGTGACGGCGTACTGAGCATAGCGGTCAGCGGTCAGCTGTCAGCGAACATCGGAAGGAGCAAGGAGAAGGAAGTAGGGAGTAGGCGGGCGAGGTTGATGCGGGTGCTTGCTCCTTACTTCTTTCTCCTTACCGCTGTCTTTCGGCCAAGGGAGTGCTTATGGGACTCAGGATGACTTCGAAGGAACGGGTACTGACGGCTTTCGCCCGTCAGGAGCCGGATCGTGTACCGGTCAACTACTTCTCGAATCCCGGCATTGACCGGCGGCTGAAGGACCACTTCGGTCTGGCAGCGGACGACCATGAGGGTCTGCGCCGTGCGCTTGGCGTGGACTTTCGAACGGTGAATGCGCCGTACAGAGGGCCGCGTCTCCATCCTGAGATGCCCGATCGCCACGTGGATCCCTGTTGGGGCATCTGCACGCGCTGGGTGGCGCACGAGAGCGGCGGGTATTGGGACTACTGCGATTTCCCGCTCAGGGATGCGTCGTTGGCGGATGTCGAGGCTTGGGCTATGCCCTCGCCCGATGACTATGACTATGATGTTGTGGTCGAGATGTGCCGGGTCTACGGCGACTATGCCATCGTGACGGGCGGGGCGGGGCTGCCGGATGTGATCAACGCTACGGGGATGATCCGCAACATGGAGCAGGTGATGGTCGATCTGATTACCGACGATCCGGTCTTCCTGCGCTATGTCGAGCGGAAGAGCCGGATCCTGCTGGAGGTGACGCGGCGCACCCTGGAGGCAGCGAGGGGTGCCATCGATGTCCTTTGGATGGGGGAGGACCTGGGTACGCAGCGGGGGCCGCTAATCAGTCCGAAGCTCTACCGCAAGCACATCAAGCCGTGGCATGCCAGGTTTGCAGCGCTGGGCAAGGCTTACGGTATCCCCGTCGTCATCCACTCCTGCGGCTCCAGCAGTTGGGCCTTCGAGGACTTCATTGAGATCGGCATCAGCGTCGTGGACACTCTACAGCCGGAGGCTAAAGACATGGCGCCGGCGTATCTGAAGTCGCGCTACGGCGACCGGCTTGCGTTCCACGGCTGCATATCGACCGCAGGCCCGATGGCCTATGGGACGGTCGACGAGGTCGTAGCGGATGTCCAGAAGACGTTGGCGACTATGATGCCCGGCGGTGGCTATGCGCTGTCGCCCACGCACCAGATTCAGGACAACTCGCCTACGGAGAACGTTGTGGCGATGTATGCGGCGGCGCAGCGGTATGGGGTGTACGGATAGGGGATAAGGGAGAAGGGAAGAGGGGACAGGGGACAGGGGACAGGGGACAGAGGCTTGTACTCGGGGGAGGGAGCTCGCTGTGGGGTATGCCGAATAGGGGGCCGATGACACCGAGGGAACGGTTCTTGGATGTGCTGAGCTTTCGCCGGCCCGCCGACCGGTTGCCGATGGTCGAGTGGGCGCCGTGGTGGGACAAGACGATGGCGCGGTGGGAGGGGGAGGGATTGCCGGCGGGGATGGATTTGGAGTCCTCGCAGCGCTACTTCGGTCTGGATCCCTTGCTCCTGATTTCCGCGCCAGGGCGATCGAAGGCTTGTCCGGGTCCGGCGTACCACGGCGGGCCGATCATCCACGATGAGGCGTCGTATGAGGCCGTGTTGCCCACGCTCTACACCGATGACATCATCGATGACGTGGTCGCTGCCGCACGCGCGCTCAAGCCGAAGCACGACCGAGGCGAGGTGATCATCCGGCTCTGGCTGGACGGCTTCTTCTGGTTCCCGCGCACTCTCTTTGGCATCGAGCCGCACTTCTACGCCTTCTATGACCAGCCCGACCTTATGCACCGGATGAACAGCGATCTGGCGGACTTCAATAACCGGGTTGTCGAGGCGCTCTTCCCGGTGTTGGTGCCCGACATGGTTGGTTTCGCTGAGGATATGTCCTACAATCACGGCCCTATGCTGTCCAAGCAGGCCTTTGAGACCTTCCTGATGCCCTACTATCGCCGGGTGATCCCCCACATCAAGGACTACGCCGGTGAAAACCCCAGGGGGGCGAAGGTGTTGATCGATAGCGATGGTGATATCACTAAGATGATCCCGTGGATGTTGGCGGCAGGGATCGAGGGGGTCTACCCGTTGGAGCGCCAGGCGGGTGTTGATATTGCCAAGATCCGCAGAGCGTATCCCGAATTCCTGATGATGGGCGGCTACGACAAGATGGTGATGTTTCGCAGTGAGGCCGCGATGCGGGCCGAGTTCGAGCGGCTGCTTCCGGTGATGCGCTCGGGCGGCTACATCCCGTCGGTAGATCACCAGACGCCGCCCGAGGTGTCGTTGGCGGCCTACCGGATCTACGTGAGGCTATTTGAGGCGTATTGCCGGCGGGCGGTGGGGGCTGAATGAGCGAATGGCGGAATCGGCGAATGGGCGAGTCAGCGAGAAAGCGAGCAAGCAAGAAAGCGAAGGGGCGGATGGTGGGCGCTACGTGGCTATCGCGTGACGGGATGAATTCAAGTGAGGTGACGGTGGATGAGATGACGGGGCGGCAGCGGATGGCGGCGATCTTTGCGGGTGGCGCGGACCGCTGTGGGTTCTGGCACGGCAATCCGCATCCGGATTCGACGAAGATCTACTATCCCGCTTTTGGTGTGGCGGATGACATGGAGCTGTCGGTCAAGCTGGGCGATGACTTTGTCTGGATTATGGCAGACCGCGCCTGGTCGCATCCCGATGGCAGGCCGATGTTCGATGTCTTGGGAGGACAGGCGCGGGTCAGTCTCAACCAGGACGGCGTCTTTGCCGAGACGACAAGCGTGGCCGAGGTCGAAGCCTTCGACTGGCCCGATCTTGACTACCTGGACTTCACGTGCGTGTTGGCGGAGATCGACCGCGCCCGATCGCACGGGTTCTATATCCTCTCGGGGATGTGGTCGCCTTTCTTCCACGTGGTCGCCGACTTCTTCGGTATGGCGAACTACTTTGTCAAGATGTACACGGATCCGGCTGTGGTCGACGCGGTGACCGAGCACGTGGTCGACTTCTACCTGGCGGCGAATGAGCGTTACTTCGCGCAGGTCGGGGACCGGATGGACGCTTTCTTCTTTGGCAACGATTTCGGCAGCCAACTGGACCTGCTGATCAGCCCCAAGCTCTTCAAGCGCTTTGTGCTGCCATCCTTTGTGAAGTTCACGGACCAGGGGAAGTCCTACGGCTACAAGGTCGTGCTGCACTCCTGTGGGGCCATCGAGCGCACCATTCCGGCGCTTATCGATGCGGGGGTGGACGGCCTGCATCCGCTGCAGGCGCTGGCCAGGGGCATGGATGCCGAGACGTTGGCGCGGAAGTACAAGGGCGACCTCGTCTTCATCGGCGGGGTCGACACGCAGCAGTTGCTCCCCTTCGGCACCCCGGAGCAGGTTCGCGCAGAGGTGCAGCGGCTCAAGGGGGTCTTTGGCCCGCAGTTCGTGGTCTCGCCGAGCCATGAGGCGCTGCTGCCGAATGTGTCGGTGGCGAACTTGGTCGCAATGGCGGAGGCTGCACACGCCTAGATAGGGGCGACGGATCACAGATCCGTCGCGAACGATTGGCGAAGGGGAATCCTTGAGGCGGGCTAGCTGTGGGCCGCGGCGGTCTGGAAGTCGCTGGGTGTCATACCGGTGTGCTTCCTGAAGACCAGGGAGAAGTAGGCGGCATCGTTGAAGCCCGCATCCATAGCGATCTGGGTGATGGACCGGTCTTTGCTACGGAGCATGTCGCTGGCCTTGGCGACGCGCACCTTTTGGAGATAGCGCATTGGGGAGAGCCCGGTTGTCTGTTTGAAGTGGCGGATCAGGCTGCGCTTCGAGACACGGGCGACTTCCACGAGATCATCGAGGCAGATGGGCTCCTCGAAGTTCCGGTTCATGTAGCCTATCGTGCGTGCGACCGGCATGACGCGTGTCATTGGACCAGGGTCCACGGAGAACTGCCTGCAGTAGAAGAGTAGGAGCTCGATGAAGAGGTTCTCGACCATGATGCTCCGGCCCTCATAGGTGTGGTCCCATTCGTCTTTGAGCCGGGTCACCAGGGAAGTCGCCCGGACGATCCCTTCGGGTGATAGCGTCAGCCGGCCCGAGAACCCTCTCACGGTGCGATAGTAGGGTTCTAGGTAGATCAGGCCGTGGAAGCCGGGGATGAGCTCGAGCTCGGCCCGGTAGCGCCCCAGCATCTTCTCTTTGAAGAGGATATTGTAGATAGTAAGCGCTTCAGTATCAGCGTAGCCGTGCGGCGTGTAGGGTGGGATCACAAAGACGTCGCCGACGGTGATCGGATAGCGCTCCGTGTTGAAGATGTGCGTCCCGCTCCCCTCTACGACCATGACCAGCTCGATGAAGGTGTGCATGTGGTGATCAAGATCGGGTTGTTCGGTTAGCCTGATAGCCAGAGGGATGTCCAGATCGGAGAACTGGCTGTCATTGAGCACGTGTTGGGTTTCCATGGGGCCAATTCTAGGCCGCCGGCCGGATTTGGCAATTCTCTTATAGGATTGGTCACTGTGCTTAATGTAATTGTCCGGATCTTGTGATAATCTCAGGGGCAATGGGCATAGCGTGCGGCACAAACTGGTGGGAGCGCCGGGAGCTCCTAGACGTGATCAGACGCAGGGGCTCAGGGGGTGTGCCTGCCGTGGTCGCCGTCAACTACACCCTCTGGCGGGAGCACGAGGCCTATTTCCGAGCGCTGGTCCATCAGGCCCCTGACGTCCACGTCGTCACGTCAGCGGACCCGGCGCGGGCGGTTGCCAACCGGTGGCGAGACGGCTGGGGCTGCCTTTGGCACTTCCCCGGCGATTATCTGGACGGGCAGGTGATTGAGCATCCTCTCGACAATTGGGCAGCGTGGCCCCGCTATCACCCACCGGACCCCGAAGACTACACCGACTGGGCGCGGGCGAGAAGGCGCGTTGCTGAAGCAAAAGATGACGGGCGGTTGGCTGCGGGCGGCGTTGAGCATGGGTTCCTCTACCTGCGATTGCAGTACCTCCGCAGCTTCGAGGGATTGATGCTTGATATTGGGGAAAGGACGCCCAAGCTCGTCGAGTTGATCGAGGTCGTCACCGACTACTGGGCCGAGGTCGTCCGGAGATGGCTTAATGCCGGTGTGGATGTGATCCAGTTTGCAGACGATCTGGGCCACCAGCACTCCTTACCGATGCATCCCGATACGTGGCGCCGTACAATCCTGCCTTCGTATCGCCGTCTGTTCACGATGTGTCAGGAAGCCGGCGCCGAAGTCTATCTGCACACGGACGGCTACATCGTCGATATCATCCCCGACCTGATCAACGCGGGTGTCACGGTCCTCAACCCACAGGATCTCGTGAATGGCATCGACACGCTCAAGGACCTCGCGTGGGGCAAGATAGCTCTTGATCTGGATATCGACCGCCAGAGTGTGACGGTCTTTGGTACGCCTGAGGAAATCGATGCCCATATCGGTCGTTGCGTGCGCACCTTGGGTTCGCCTGACGGTGGCCTGATGCTGCTCTACGGCGCCTATCCCGGCACCCCGGCTGAGAACGTGGGTGCGGTGATTCTTGCGATGCAGAAGTACCATGGGTATTGGGCTCGGGGCGGCAGCTCTGCCTCGGGCGACGGTCTGACCGCCGGCAAGAGCCTCACC
>JAFGNI010000217.1 GCA_016927095.1 Anaerolineae bacterium
AACGTGAGCCCTGCGCCGCTTCCCACCTACGATCCGTGGTTGTCGATCAGCGACAACCAGCCGAAAGTCGGGGGCGCCGTTATGGTGAGCGTGCACAATCATCCCGCTGACAGCTACGGGGTCTGGTGGTGCCCGGCTAACGCCCAGGCTGCACAGATCAAGCAGCAGGTTGCCACGGTGACTGTTCCAACCGGTGGAGATACAAGCGTGACGATATTCGTTCCCACAGGCGCCTCGGGCCTCTACCGCCTCGAGTCGCACACCACGGGTGGCTTTTGTGGCAATGCTGTCACCTACCAGTGCAGCTCACCGCTTCTTGCGCCCAAGAGCGGCGTCTTCCTGCCGCTGGTATCACGGGGGCATTAGTGGATCGGGATAGGAGATCAAGACGAAGCAGACGGGCAATCTGGCTGCTGATGGTGGTGGGTGCCTTCGCACTCGCCTTGGTCATCAGGAGTGCGTTGGCCCGGTCATCGCCGCAGAGCAAGCTTCGTATGCCTGCGTTGGGAGCAGGCCAGGCAGCCAAGGCAGCATACGCAACGATGACGCAATGGGCTTCAGGCTGGGCCTCGGACGCGGCGGTCGTCAATTGTACGACGTCGTGCACCCGCAACGACGGCGGATCGGATGCGTGGCAGTTTCAGGTCCACAGCGCTGATCTGGGGCGCATCGCTGCGGCCCGCGTACAGGGTTCGGAGGTCGTCGTGCTCCGGGAGAGCGCAGCGCTTTTCAAACAGCGCCCCCTGCCCCTTGACGCGTGGAAACTGGACAGCAGCCAAGCGGTCCAGGTGTGGTGGAACAACGGCGGTCAGACAGCCTGGAACCAACCCGACACTGAGGCCTTACACGTGCGCCTGGGGCTCAACACGGATAGTCGCCTGACGTGGCAGTTTACCGTAACCTACGGCGCAGATGACGCCCTGGGTTTCTGGGAGATATCTGCGCAAGATGGGGTGTTGCTCAGTCAGAACGCGGGAGTCGCCAATGAGTGACCTAGGAGAAGTGAGAAAGCGTCGGCGACGCTGCTGGGGTGACGGCCAGAGCATCGTCGAGTTCGCCCTGGTGCTGCCCCTGTTGCTGCTCTTCTTCATCGGCATGACAGAGATCGGCTTTGCGATGTACAGCTACATCCGGGTGGCGGGCGCGAACCGCGAGGGCGCACGGATGGCGTCACGAGGTAGGTTCTCCGACGACACCGTCTTCCGGCAGGTTGTAGCTGCCGGCGGTCTCCGTGAAGTCGGCGGGGGCACGGAGCCGAACCTGCGGACCACGGGCCTCGATACCAACACCGGGATCATCATCACCCACGTCGACATCACCGTTGAGACCGGGGACATCGACACACGCACCAGTGTGAGTGGGACGCTGACACTGATCGATGACGGCGAGCCGGAAACAAGATGGATCTTGCCGGCTGACAGCAAGTTGAACCAGTTGACTCACGATGAGTGGCTGGCGCTCAAGGACAAGTGGACCTCGGTGTCTCGTGATATCGTCGACTATCGTGACCAGGAGGAGTTCGAGGTGCTGGATGTGGAGACGTTCGTCATCGTTGAGACCTTCTACAGCCACGAGACCCTCACAGATTTCCTGCCTTTCTTGAACGAACGAATGCAGCTCTATTTTGAGTCCACGATGCGCGTCATGGAAGACTCGCGCCTCGACTGACGGACACACACCAGATCCTGCGAGGTAAAGCTATGACCGAAAGACACCGGATGGGCAAGCGAGGCACACCCAAGCGCGGGCAGAGCCTGGTCATCGTCGCCTTTGGCATCATCACGCTGGTGGCCTTTGTGGGGCTGGCGGTGGACCTCGGATTGGTCTACGTAGAACGTATCCGGGTGCGCCGGGCCGCCGACGCGGCTGCCCTTGCGGCAGCAGCCGATCTACCGCTGGAAGCTGCCGCGCATCTCCGTGCGCTCGCCTACCTTGAAGAGAACAACTACCCCTGCGGCCTCACATCGGACTTCTCCGGTGGCAGTTTCTCCTATGCCTGCAGCAACCCGGAGGCCCGGGTCGAGGTCAACCCGGGGTACGCCCAGCACTACACCACGGGTCCCAGTGCCGGTGAGGCGGCGCGCATCATCCACATCGATACCATTTCCTACCGCGATGACGTGAACCAGTCAGACTCTGCCAACCTGATTGAGGTCGAGGTCACCTCCCGCGTTCCGCTCTACTTCATGCGCCTCATCGGGTTTGACTCTGTGCCGGTGATTGGACGCGCCGTGGGTGAGAACATCAACAACCTCGATGTCGTGTTGGTCTTTGACAAGTCAGGGTCGATGGAGTTCGACACGCTCTGCTATGGTTGTTGGACCGAGGAGACCGGGATGACCTACCCCGAAGGGGATCGCTGGCCTCTGCCGTGGTCTGATAGTGACAGCGATGGCAACCCGGACCATTGTGAAGGTGGCGGTGGGGACACCTGGACCTATAGCAGTAGGGAATACATCGTCATCGAAGCCGAGGAGTATTCCTATAACAGCGTGCCCTACAACCGCGACCTGTACAACTATGGCATGAGCTATTGGGTCCTGCAGCGCAACGGAGGCAGCAACCGGAGTCAGCTCTCCGGAGAGAACGCCTATCTTGTCAACTCCAGCGGCGCGGGCGCCTATGGACGGGATTACAACGGCGCCTATATGTCGCACCACCCCTATCGCAGCCGCAATGTCAACAGCAGCTACCCCGGCACAGACTGTAGGCTGAGCGACGTGGCCAATGGGGAGATGTGCAATCGCAGCACCGCATTGCTGAGCCTAGGAGGGCCCTTCCGCGCGCCGCGCCTGGACTACGTCTTCACCGTTCCGGAGTCCCGGACTTGGTACTTCTACGCGCGAGGCATCGGCGGAGGATGGGGACAGAACATCATGTGGTCGGTGGACGGGGGATCCATCTCTGACGTCGGAGGCTTCACCGCCGGAAGCACCGGCGAGTACAACGGGGCCGATCCTGGTCGATGGGATTGGGATCGCCTCGGCAGCCAGCTGCTCAATGCTGGAGAACACACGCTTCACATCTGGGCCGGCGGTGCCGGATTTGACCTCGACCGCATCATCATCTCGACCAACAACCAGAGCAGCGGGGAGAACCTGCCGTCAGCAGTGCGCAATACCTGGACGCATCAGGACAACAACCGCACAGGGACCGCCTGTGATCCCTGTGATCCTCGCTTTGGTGGCAGCCCTGCCACCAACGGTCAGGGCGGACAACCCCCGTTCTGTCAGGTTACCGGCAATCCGACTGATCCTGTCAACCGCCGGTTCCTCGACGACATCTATGATGACGAACAACCGATACGGGGTTCCGTCGAGGCCGCCAAGAACTTCATCGGCAAGCTAGACCCTGCCTACGATCAGATAGGATTCGTGCCCTACAGTGGTCGGGCTAACGATAGCGACCGCGTCGAGCTACAATGTGTGCGTCGACTGGGAAGCGAGAACTGCACGTCACAGGTGATCACCAACACCGTAATCTCGGCCCTGGACAACACGCACGCTGACGGCAACACAAACATCGGCGAGGGGATCAAGGACGGCATCGAGGTCCTGAGCAACCTTCCAGGCCACTATGGCCGCCCCTCCGCGGCGCACATCATGGTGTTGATGACGGACGGAGAGGCCAACCAGACTGCCGGGCTCGACACAAGCCAGTGCACGGCCAATCTGTGGCCGGGTGATTCGTCGCAGGCAAAGGACTGCGTGGTCTACTACGCCATGGTCGCCCGCAACAACGGTATCGTGGTCTACACCATCACCCTCGGTGAATCCGCCGACATCGAGCTGATGCAGTACGTGGCTGAGCTGACAGGTGGGGTCCACCGCCACGCACCGCGCGTTGAGCAGCTCGGGCCCATCTTCGATGAGCTCTACCAACGCATCTTCCTGCGTCTCGTGGAGTAGGCAGAGCGGTCCAAGAGAACCAGCGCATGGTGCCCGACCATGCGCTGGTTCTGTGTTTTCAGACTCCTGGGGCTACAAACGCACCACGTGACCAGTTCTGCGTGCCTCCTCAGCAGCGAAGACAAGCAGATGAGAGGCTAGCGTCTCGTCGGGTCCAGATAGGATGTGGCTCGGGTCCTGCTCGGCAACGGCCCGCACAAAGGCATCCATCAGCCCAAAGTCCCCTCCCCCGTGACCCGTGAGTACCGCGTCGGTATCCGCCTCGGTGTCGATGGTAATCGACGCATCTGTGAGGAAGTCATAGTGATGAATGTATCGACCGTCGCCCGTCAACTGACCCTGTGTCCCGAAGATCTCGGTCTTGCGGTGCGCCATCTTCGTAAAGGCCATCATCGTGAACGTCGCGGTTCGGCCGCCGGCAAAGCGCATGCTGACAACCTGATGATCGACAACGTCGTTGTCACACTTGTAGACGCACCGGCCATAGGGCCCATCACGCAGCGCTGACAGAATGCTGGCCTCCGTTGGATTCGGCGAGAGCACATCAACAGGCCAACCTCTGTGCCCGCGCCGCAGGACCTCCAGATAGATTCGCTTCGCCGAATAGGGACACGAGGGCTCCACAGCACAATCCAGGCAACGGTCGGCTGCACCTGGCGGGGCTTCCTCGGCGCGGAAATGCTTCAGCGTGCCAAAGGACGATACCATCTCGCACGGCGCGCCCATCACGTAGGCGATCCAGTCGATGTCGTGACACGCCTTGGTTAGCAGCATAGGCCCGGACTCCGCCTCATTGCGCCAGTTGCCTCGCACAAAGGAGTGCGCCATATGCCAGAAACCCACCGGCTCCAGCCGCTCGATCCCCACTAGATCACCAATCGCGCCAGCCGCGACCAACTCCTTGAGTCGCCGCGTGAAGTTGGTGTAGCGCAGCACATGGCAGACGCCCAAGAGAACGCCATTGCGCTTGACAGCTTCAACGATCTGACGGCATCCTTCGGCATTGGGGGCCATCGGCTTCTCCAGCAGGATGTCGTAACCCAGGTCAGCGAAGGCGATAGCGGGTTCGACATGCATATGATCCTGCGTAGCAATGATCACGGCGTCAGCAAGACGCGGACGAGCTGCAGCTTCCCGCCAATCCACAAACACATGGTCTCGAACCACGTGGTGTTGGTCAACCAGATTCTGGCGATAGGTAGCACGCGGCTCGGCAACGCCGACGACCTTAGCGCGATCAGGATGAATCTCCGCGAATCCTGCATACGTGGAGCCGCGACTCCCGGCCCCGACAACGAGCAGCGAGATAGGTGACATGGCGATTTGCCTCCATTACGTGGTTAGTCTGACCACGTCCGAAAGACGTGGCAGCTCAGATACGGCGCTCCTACTCACCAGCCGGGACAGCCGGCACTGGATGCGGGTCGCTTGGGTCAGAGTCGGCAACCTTGCCTCGCCCCGCAATGTCAGGTGCGGCGCGGAAAAGCCACCTCAAGAGTGGCAGCGTCGCCAGGTTGACCACAGCCAGGATCCAGAAAACGGCGCGGAAGCCCAAGTCATCGCTGAGGGCGGTGGCGCCACCATCAGCCACAGCCGACCCCAAGTTGGAGATGCCCATCATGATCGCGAACATCGAAGCCGCGATCCGGGGGTCCGCGATATCCATAGCGAGTGCGAAGAACACGGTCTCCTGAAACGCCCACGCGATACCCCAGAGCAGGCCCAGGGCGATGACGGTACCGCTTCGTCCAGCCAGCCCGATGACGCCGGCTACGATCGAGATAGCGACTACCGCACCACAAGCACTGGATTTTCGGGAGACTCTATCCAGCAGGAAGCCGCCACCCACGGCGCCCAGCACGGCACCCAGTCCCCGCAGTGCGCCGTAGTGACCGATCAGGGCCTCGCTTGCGGCAAACTGCTCGCTCATGAAGTAAGTCACGAGACCGTCAACGCCGAAAGAGCCGAGCGAGTAGACAACTGCGTAGGCTGAGAACAGCAGGAATCGCCTGTTCCCCAGCTCACGGAATGCAGACCACTGGAAGCGCTGAGCAGCGTCTCGGACAGGCGGTTCTGGCAGCGCGACAACCCACATCAAAGGTACCAACATCACAA
>JAFGNI010000218.1 GCA_016927095.1 Anaerolineae bacterium
ACAGGCTGAGCAGGTTGCCCCGCAGGCGAACCCGCATGGTGTCGACGTCCGTGAGCTACATAGCACTGAGCACGTCCAGGTCGTGATGATCACACTTGGGCCGGGCGAGGGGTTGAAACCGCACATTACCCCAGTTGACGCGTTCTTCTATGGTCTAGAAGGCGAAGGTCTGGTTAAGATCGGCGACGAGACCGCGGACGTTGCGCGAGATACACTTGTTCATAGCCCGGCAGGTGTGGTGCACACTCTCTGGAATGAGGGGGACACTGTCTTCCGGTTCCTGGTTGTGAAGACGCCACGTCAGACGAATCCATCGCGGCTCCTGTAGAGCCCCGGGAGAGTAGCTTGCGCCACGCACGAGGCCGCGTGTCGGCGCCAGGTCTCGCTGCGACATATGAGGGGGGGCGGACCCACCGGTCCGCCCCCCTCAGTGCTAGAAACCCTCCAATACGGACGCCTGATCTACTCCCGCGGTTTGAGAAGGCGGCCCAACACGGCGTTAGCGATTTCCAGCCCTGCCTTCGCCGCCAGCCCGGAGGTGAACAGGGCGAGGTAGTCCGCCGTCGTGCCGAAGTTGCTCGTGAAGTAGCGCTCCAGACCGAAAAGCAGGGCGGTGACAACGGCAACAGCCGTGACCGTACGTTCGCCGAATACCAGCGCCCGTTGCACGTAGGTCGTGCGCTGCTCGTCGGAGGACAGCTGCTGATAGGCATCGAAGTCCAGGCGTGGGAGACGAAAGGTGTCGATAAGGGCAAAGACACGCGCCATCGGAGCCAACTTGCCCATGATCTGCGCTGGGTATGCCTCGGGCTCCGCGCCCTCGGGCTCCATCTCCCTGGGGGTAGCGATCTCGGCTCCCGCATAGTAGACGAAGGGGTCCAACAATCGCCGCGCCAGGTCCTGCGCTGCTACCAGCTCCGTCTCTGTCTCGCGCGTGCGGAGGTCCGCAAGATTCTGAGCTTCCCAGAGGTCCCGTGCCGCCGAGTTGAGGTGATGGCGCGCGGCCTCCAGCATCTCGGTCTCGCTCTCACTTAGTTCGATGTCAGGTTGGCCGAGTTCGCGGATCGCGTTCTTGACCAGAACTGCCAAGTGCTCGAGCTCTCCCCACTTGCTTGCCAACTCCGCCGCATCGTCCACCCGCGACGCGTAGTCCGGCACCTGTGACATTTGGAGCTTGGTACCCCGTAGCAGAAGGCGGGCCGACGTGTAGAAGCGTGGCTCCTCCAGGTCGACATCGGTCGGACGTTCGGCTGCCTGGATCGCGGGCTTCGCATTCTGAAGCAGCCTGCGCCCCAGCCGGTCGAGCTTCTCCCGGAACTGCGCCCACAGCTGCAGTTGGCGCTCCAGGTCTGCCAGCGGGGCGAGAATCTCTGCCTCGAGCTGGTGAAGCTCCTGTTCAGTGGAATTGCCATAGTGCGTGCGATCCCACAGGCGAATCCTTGTTTCGAGTTCATCGCGTTGACTCTGGAAGTCGTCGGCAACCGTGTACCCGTGGACGGACTTCCTCAGCTTCGCAAACTCAAGACCAGTCTTGTTCAGTTGTTCGAGCAGCGACAGCGTGCGCCGACGGACTGTGATGTAGTACTGGGCCTGTCGCGCGATCGCGATACCCACCCAGAGCACCAGGAGGGGCCAGACCACGATATCCTTCACGTGGACGGTGACGTCCGTGGTGGCAAGGTCCTGACCGGTGGGCTCACCCTGGCCTACGAGATTGATGGTGCCCGCATAGGTGCCCACGTAGCCCCAACGTCGATCGAAGTCCAGCAACAGTCGTGCGCTCTCAGTGGAATCCACACCTAGCAGCGTCACCTCGATGCCGCCGCCGGCCTCGTTGGTCAGTTGCCCAATCGTGTAGGGCGCCTCCACCGCGCCGGCGACACGCTCAAGGGGCAGTGTGCAGCCGGCGAGCAGCCCGCGGAGGCATAGCGGTCTGACGAAGGGGAACACCCGCACGGCGCTCAGCGTCCAGCTCTCCACCGCCGGTACCAAGGCCGGCAACGTGACGGCTTTAACTGAAGGCGGACTCACGACGAGCGAGATCGGTTTTCGAAGCACTGCATTGTGCGAGGGAACCGACAGGACTAGCGACCCTACAAGTTCGCCGGGGGTAGGGGCGTACGCCTCGTTGACCAGAAATACCAGCGACGCCTCGCCCGCCGGGGGGATTGTGACGGACGGCGCCAACGGTTGGAGGACATCGGCAACGGGTATCACTGCACCGGTGGCGGTGTCTCTGAGGTCAGGCATCTGGATTGTCACCATCAGCGTCTGCGTCGTGTTGTTGAGGACGGTGGCCTCCACCGGATTTGGCCAGACCGCCGTGCTGGGCAGCGGGTCCTCAAAGGTGATGGGTGGCGTCTGAGCGGCAGCCGGCGTGGCGATGAGTAGGAAAAGCACAGCGAGTAGCCACCACGGTCTCCACTTGTTCATAGAGGGCTCCTTTCACCAGCCATGGGCCTTGAGCTAAACCGATTATGCACTCATATTCGGTTGAGCACAAGCGGTCTATAGGCTGTACCGTTGCCTGGGAAGAGAAGAGGCCCTGACCTGTGGCTGGTCAGGGCCCAAATCCCAGTCTGGCTGTGGCCAGAGACCTAGTTCTCCTTAGGCAGTTTCCGTAGCACCGTACCGGTTGCGATCGTAGCAGCGACAAACAGGCCGAGCGCTGCCAGCTGACCAGCATGTCCGGATTGCGCGTTGACCGCGGAGAGCCGCACAGCTGTTGGTGTGCAGATGGGGCCGTCGATTTGACCGGTTGTCGTTGCCTGACCACTTGTGCCCTCGCCGATCTTGATCTCGAAGGACATATTGTCAGGCGCAGGATCTGGCTGTGTGACGTTGCTGACCATCATCTTGAAGAGAAGGGTGTTTCCCTTGTCCTTCAGGCAGTCATCGGAATCACACTCAAACTTGATCTGATTCCCGAGCTCGACCATCCAGGGGTCGGCGTAGCAGCTATAGGCATTGCCGGCACCACAGACCTGTTCGCCGCTTTCGTGCATCGTGTATGACGTCAGCGAAGTGAATACGACGCCATCTTCCGGTTCGGCGATCACACAGCCAGCGCTGATCCCGAAGCCAACGTGGCTGATCGCGTAGTCGAGGCCGGGATCATTGTCGCCGAATTGGGTGGGATCAATCGTGATGGCGTAGACTGCCGTGGCAGTCGGCACGCCACCAATGTCTTCCACGTAGTAGTCGACCAGGTCGACGATATAGGGCGGGACAGACACCGAGTCTCTAGCGGCGTATGCAAGCACCGCCTGTGCCGCGGTGAGAACCACCAGAACCACTAAGAGTACCTTCAGAGCGCGATGCGCGAAACTACCCACAACCGTGTACTTAGCCATTGCAGACTCCTTGTATGGTGATAGCAGCTATGTTTGGCTAATGGCCAACTCCGGCTCCATACCCATGTCTGCGGAGGATCACCTGGTCCGTGACGCTCGTCTGTGAAAACTGAGGTAGGTTAGGTGTGTCCGCGATACGAGCCGCCCCCTGAGTTGTCTAGAGTGTAGACGAAAATGGCTTGACTCGCAAGAGGTAATGGTTAGAAGTTTGATAGAGACACACAAACCTGAATCTAACCTTCTAACCCACAATCCTCTCGATGGGTCTCCAGGGCCCCGAAAGTCTGGCTAATAGGCATCTGGAGCAGGTTGTACATACCGAAAAGTTAGAGATGGAAACCGGATGAGTTTCGCAACTTGTGCGGATTGTGTCGCTACTCAGCAACGCAGGGGGGAGCTTTCGTCAGTAGATCGGAAGCATCGATCCCGCTCTGAACTGCGTAGTACCGGTGGGGATAGGGCTGCAATAACGCGAAGGGGACCATATCTCAGCAGAGATGTGGTCCCCTTCGCGTTGGTCGGGGCATGCGGATTTGAACCGCAGACCTCACGGACCCGAACCGTGCGCGCTACCAAGCTGCGCTATGCC
>JAFGNI010000219.1 GCA_016927095.1 Anaerolineae bacterium
GGCTTGCGCAGCGACGTTGTGTACCGGCACTTCAGCGCCCAGGGCCTGCAGAAAGCCCCTGGGCGCTGTCCCGGTATCGTGTGCTCCCGATACCGATTGACAAGGGACCACACGCGTGCTATTACCTATAGCAGCACCTATACGCCCGACAACCTCAGCGAAGGGAGACGTCGCGATGCTGTGTCATAAGCGCTTGCTCTGTTGGCTCCTCATCGTTGGCCTAGCGATGCTTGCCCTCAACTGCGGGCTGACCGAGATGCTGCAGCGTGCGCCGACGCCGACGTCCGAGCCCGTCACCCTCACAGCCACGGAGACACCGTCCGCCACAGCATCCAGCCGGCCGACTGACACGGTCGTGCCGGATACACCCGAACCCACATCGACGCTGACCCCGACACCAGAGGCGCCGGTGCAGCCCTCTGCCACGCCAACGCCGACCGAGACGCAGACACCACCGGTCGCGACCAATACCTCTACGCCGTCCCCCACCCCTGCGGACACCGCCACCCCTGGCCCCACCGACACGCCACCGGGGCTGCGCATCGAGAGCTTTGACGTCGAACTGGAGGACGTAGCCGGCGGCAAGATCGTCCGCTGCACTTGGGATACCTCGGGGGCCACCGGCGTACGGCTGGTGGTCGGCACCTCCCAGCGGTTCCCACCGTGGCAAGAGGGAGGTCCCGATGGTATGGCGACCTTTGAGTTGGCAATGACCATATACGACCGGCCCGGCGTCACCCTCACGGCGTTTGGCGAGGGCGGCGGTGAGGCGATTGAGACGGTCAGGCTGGACTGGACCTGCGACCATACCTACTTCTTTGCCGGGACAGAGGTCGAGGCGCCCGCTGTCTGCCCCGTCGGCCCGCCCACCACCCGCCAGGGCGCACGGCAGCCATTCCAAGGCGGCTCCACGATCTGGATTCCCGATATCGAAGGCCGCGACGTGATCTTCGTGCTCTACAACAGTGGCAGTTGGAACATCTATGATGACGCCTGGGACGAAAGCCAGCCTGAGAGCGACCCGAGTATCATACCTCCCAGTGGCCTCTTCCAGCCTATCCGTGGCTTTGGCAAGGTCTGGCGAGAGCATCCGGAGGTCCAGAGCGGGCTGGGCTGGGCCACCGCCGGAGAGGAAGCGGTGTCGGTCACCTATCAACGCCAGATGCAGGAGAGTCTGGGCGGTGTGCGGTATGTCCAGGTTGCCGGCGGCGCCCTCCTACGCCTGAGCGGCCTCGGGGGCAGTGGTAGTACCTGGAGCACGCTTCCCTGACGCACCCGCACCAAGGCGTGACCTGCGCATTCGACCCTAGGCCAGGGCCCATCTATCGTGCCGCATAAAGGAGTACCTATGGAGAACGCTGGGCCTGTCATTGCGCCCTATCGTCGTCTGCAGCCCCTGCCGCCCGGGGCCGTCCACTGGACACGCGGGTTCTGGGCGAAGCGCTTCGAGAAGAACTACAAGGTCACGCTGCCCAGCATGCGGGCCGCGATGGACAACCCGGCGAACGGTGCCGTCTTCAGCAACTTCTACGTGGCGGCGGGCCTCAGGACCGGATCCCACGTCGGGACCAACTGGAGCGATGGCGACTGCTACAAGTGGCTGGAGGCCGTCGCGCACACCTACGGCGTCACCGAGGACCCCGACCTCGATGCTGCGCTGGACGACTTGATTGGGGTCATCGCGCAGGCTCAGGACAACGACGGTTACATCAACACGCAGATCCAGCTCGATCCAACCAAGGCGCGCTGGAAGAAACGTCGCCACCACGAGCTCTACAACATGGGGCACCTGTTGACCGCGGCAAGCGTCCACCACCGAGTCACCGGCAAGAACACCTTCCTGGCAATCGCGCAGAAGCTGGGCGATTACCTGTTCCGCATCTTCGCGCCGCGCCCCAAGGACCTGGCCCACTTCCCTTGGAATCCTTCCAACATCATGGGCTTAGTCGACCTCTACCGAGAGACCGGAGAGGCCCGCTACTTGGAGCTGGCGGAGACCTTCGTTGCGATGCGGGGCTCCGATCCGTGGCCCGATGTGCAGGAAGCCCTCAGCACCGCCGACCCAGACCGAGGTGACCAAAACCAGGATCGTGTCCCTCTGCGGGAAGAAACGGACGCCGTGGGCCACGCCGTGACCGCCACCTACCTCTATGCCGGCGCCGCCGACGTCGTCGCCGAGACCGGCGAGACCGCCCTGATGGCTGCCCTGGAGCGTATCTGGCAGAGCTCGTCCCTCCGCAAGATGTATGTGACCGGCGGGGTCGGCGCATATCACCAGGGCGTCTCGCACCGCGGCGACCGTGTGCACGAGGCCTATGGCCTCGACTATGAGCTGCCTAACGCGACGGCGTATAACGAGACCTGCGCCAACCTCGGCAACGCGATGTGGGCATGGCGTATGCTCGAGCTCACCGGCGATGCGCGATACGCCGACGTCGTCGAGCGCGTGATCTACAACGCCGGGCTCTCGGCGGTGAGCATCGACGGGACGCGGTTCCGCTATAGCAACCCGCTGCGCTGGTATGGCGCCGACCACGATCCGCTCAGCCACGACACGCCGGAGCGCTGGGAGACCCACGGCTGCTACTGCTGTCCGCCGCAGGTCGCACGAACCATCGCGCGGATGCAGAACTGGGCCTACAGTCAGGCACCCGGTGAACTGTGGCTCCACCTCTACGGAGGCAACCGCCTGGACACCCAAGTGCAAGAGGCGCCGCTGTCCCTCAGCCAGACAACCAACTACCCGTGGGACGGGCGGGTCACCCTGGTCTTCCACGAGACCCCAGGCTCCGAGCTGACAATGCGTCTCCGCATCCCGGGTTGGGTTGAGCATGCCACCGTGACCGTCAATGGCGCTCCGGTCGCGGCTGACCTCACGCCTGGCACCTACGCCTCGATCGCGCGGACGTGGGGCCAGGGCGACACCGTCGTCCTCACGCTGCCGATGCCCGTACGGCTGGTCCAGGCGCATCCACGCGTCGAAGCAGATCGAAACCAGGTTGCTGTGATGCGGGGCCCCGTCGTCTACTGCTTGGAATCCGTCGACTTGCCCGAGGGCGTCCGGATTGACGAGATCGCGCTGCCCGAGGACATCGGTCTCACCCCCTGGTACGACGTCGACCTCCTGGGCGGCGTCGTCACCTTAGAAGGCCAGGCAATTCACCGGGCGCAACCCGGTTGGTGCAGCGTACTCTATCGGCCTCTGAGGGAGACTAAGGCCACACCCATCCAGATCCAGCTCATCCCATACTACGCTTGGAATAACCGCGGCACCACCGAGATGAGCGTTTGGCTGCCCGTGACCTGTGCGCAGGGGTCCGCTTGACCGGCGAGCCACTGAACATCGTGTTGTTGATGGCGGGCCAGTGGCGGTGGGACACGCTCTTCGGGCCCGGTCATCCGTGCGAAACACCCTACCTCGATCGTCTCACCAGCGCCGGCACCGTCTTCCCGAACGCGTTCACGCCGTACCCGCTCTGCTGTCCGGCGAGAGGTTCGCTTTTCACAGGTAAGTGGCCCCACCAGACAGGGTTGACGGACAACGTTCAGCCCGGTTCGTACTATCCTCACGGAAAGCTGTCGTCCCGCCACGCCACCTATCTCGAGCGCCTCCGGGATGACGCCGGGTACGCGACGTCCTACGCCGGGAAATGGCACCTCGGACTGGGCACCGCTGCGGAGAGAGGCGTCGAGTTGGTCGCTGTGAGCGATGGCGGCGTTCCCGGTCAGCGCGGTGAGAGCTGCCCAGGCTTCACCTTGGACGAGGGCGCGCTGGGGCCCTTCTATGGCACCTTCAGCTCAGGGCAGCACCGGGACCAGTGTGCCATCGAGGCAGGTCTCAACCAGATCGAGAGACTGGCGGGCGGCGACCGGCCCTTCTGTTCGGTGGTCTCGACGTGGGGGCCCCACTTTCCCCACTTCGTGCCCGCAGCGTATGCCGAGCGCTACGCCGATCTGGGCGAGCAACTGGACCCCCACAACGCTACGGTACCCTTTGAGGAGACGGGGAAGCCGGCGATGCAGACTCGGCCCTACTGGCCCTGTCAGAACACCCGGCCCCTGACGCGACAGGACTGGCGCCGCACCGTCCAGCACTACTGGGCCTACTGCACCTTCCTCGACGCACAGTTTGGACGCGTGCTGGCACTGCTCAGACGTCTCAAGATCTCAGACCGGACCGTGGTCGCTTTCGTCGCCGACCACGGCGAGATGCTTGGCGCCCATGGCAACTTCGACAAGGGGCCCTACTTGTACGAGGAGGCCGTGCACATCCCCTTCATCATCCATGCTCCCTGGGCTCGGTCTCCCGCGGATAGCGGCAGCTTCGTGAATCTGCGCGATCTCTTCCCAACGCTCCTCGATCTGGCGGGCGCCTCCGGGGTCCTCCGCGACGACGAGCTCCGGCGCAGTGTCTGGCGCACCCAATGCGAGGAAACGTACTATTGCTACGACAGCTACCACGGGCGGCAGTTCAAGATTCGCGGCATCCGGACCCGCAGGTACAAGTACAACTGGAGCCCGCACGACGTGGACGAACTCTACGATCTCGTCGATGATCCCGGAGAGCGCGTCAACAGGGCCGGCGATCCCGGGCTGGCTAGCGTACAGCAGGATCTTCACCACCGTCTCAACGCGTGGATGGCTGACGAAGGCGACTACCTGCGGTGTGCAGCACATCTGCCGGCACCGGGTGACTACGTGGACGGGCGGAGCGCTCGCGAGCAACACGACCCCGGCTTCTGGAGCGATGCGGAGCGCGCCTGGTTCACACGGACATCGGTGAGGGACGCAGGTGAGTGAGACGTATCCAGCGTTGCTTGCTGAGCCCGTCAGCCCTATCGGAGGGAAATATGCAGATCACCGGCATCACCACGTACGTTCTCCAAGCCAACCTCGGCGATCAGGCCTTTGGTTGGTCCCAGCGGGTCGGGACTAGCCGCCAGACCGCTATCTGCGTCGTCGGGACCGACGCCGGTATCCAAGGGGTCGGCGAGGCTTTCTACTTCGGCGGGCCGTCGACCATCGTCGCGCAACTGATCGATCACGGGCTCGGCCCGCTCATCATCGGATGTGACCCCTTCGACACGGGTGTGATCTGGGACATGCTCTACAACTGGACCCGGGATCAGGGGCAGAAGGGGCTGACGATCTCGGCCATCAGCGCGGTGGACATCGCGCTTTGGGACATCAAGGGCAAGGCGCTGGGCCTGCCGGTGCACAAGCTCCTGGGCGGCGCCTACCGTACACAGGCCAAGGCCTATGCCACGGGGCTATACGAACCGGTGGGGGTGCCGGACACCGTCGATGCCCTGGTAGAGGAGGCCCAGGGATACCAAGCGCAAGGCTTCCGCGGGATGAAGCTAAAGATCGGCTACAACCCGGCAACTGACGTCCGCTACGTGCGGGCCATTCGCGCCGCCATCGGTGACGATCTTGCCCTGATGGTGGACGCCAACCACGCTTACAA
>JAFGNI010000220.1 GCA_016927095.1 Anaerolineae bacterium
TAGGCGGGTTGATCGGTCAGCCGATGCTGGGAGCCATCATCGATCAGGATGAGAAGAACACTGGCGTGCGGAAGGCGGGTTTGTTCACCGGCCTCAACGCGCTGATCACGATCCCCATCTCGGGCATTCAGGCTGCCATCTTCACGTCGCTGATCGGCGCCTATGGCTTCGCCAGCGGCTCCACTGAGCAGAGCGTGAGGGCGCTTCAGGGTATCAGGATCGGCGCTGGCGTCATTCCCTTTTTCTTCGTGCTCCTGGGCATCTTCCCCATGCTCTTCTCGAACATCGACCTGCAGAAGGAGAAAGCGCTCTCTGACTTCGCGGAGCAGCGGCATCGCATTGTCGAGGATGCTGAGGAACCGCCGGTGACGGTTGAGGGGGAGTTCGCAGCTCTCTCCAGTACCTGAGGCATATGACTTCTGACGGAGGTGAGACCTTGCCGGTACACATCACCAGTACGCCGGTAAACATCACCGGTACGCCGGTACACATCACCGGGAGCGAGTTCCCTCAGTTTCCCAAGGGCTTCTACTTTGGTGCGGCTACCGCAGCCTACCAGATTGAGGGGGGCTGGGATGCCGATGGCAAGGGTCTGTCGACCTGGGATGTCTTCGTGCGGCAACCGGGCAAGATCAAAAACGGCGACACCGGCGATGTCGCTTGTAACACGTATCACGACTTCCAGACTGACGTCAATATCATGGCAGATCTGGCGTTGAACGCTTATCGTTTCTCGATTGCATGGAGCCGCGTTCTTCCGCAGGGCAAGGGGAAGATCAACGCCCGGGGCCTAGATTACTACAATCGGCTGGTCGATGCCCTTCTGGAGAAGGGGATCACGCCGTTTATCACTCTGTTTCACTGGGACATGCCTCAGGCCCTCTACGGATCCTACGGTGGTTTCGCCGGACGGGAGACGGCGGGGTACTTCGCCGACTATGTAGAGGTTGTGGTCCGCTCCCTCGGCGACCGCGTTACCCATTGGATCACGCTCAACGAGCCGTGGGAGCATGCCTTCTTCGGTCACTTTGTGGGCGAACACGCGCCGGGGGTGCACAATCCGTGGACTTACTTCAAGGTCGCACACCACGAGCTTCTGGGGCATGGGTTGGCGGTCGAACGTATCCGAGACCTTTACCCCGAGGCCAAGGTTGGTATCACTCTCAGTCAGTTCCCCATTTATCCTTACGATGAGACGCCCAAGCATCGGGATGCTGCAGACTTCGCTGATCTTTTCATGAACCGCTTCTACCTGGACGGTCTCTACAAGGCATGCTATCCCGAGGCGCTACTCAAGCGGCTGTGGCCCTTTCGCCCCAGGATCCTGCCCGATGATATGGATATCATCGCGCGGAAGACCGACTTCCTAGGGGTCAATTACTACACGCGGCAGTATGCGCGCCACGTCTGGTACCTGCCCTTTTTCCGGGCTTGGGTCGACCGCGACCCACCGCCCGGCATCTTCCATCCTTCGCTGGGGCCACAGGCCTATCCGGCGGGGATTCGCGAGTTGGCAAGACGCTACCGGGAGGACTACGGCAACCCCGTGGTCTACATCACAGAGAACGGCACCACAGATCAGGATATTGCGATCGAGGTCGGGCGCGTCAAGGATGACCATCGCATCCGGTATTTGCAGTGCTACCTGTCCGAGCTGGCGCAGGCGATCGCAGAAGGCTCAGATATCAGGGGCTACTTCGTATGGTTGCTGCTCGACAATTTCGAGTGGAGCAGCGGCTATGACTGCCGCATGGGCCTTGTCCGCGCCGACTTCGATACGCAGGCGCGAACCGTCAAAGACAGCGCTATTTGGTACCGTGACTTGATCAGAAACCAGCGCTCAGCTTAGGATCACCTGTCGTCCGTCCACCTCAACGACGCGGACCGGGACGCCATAGGTCTGCGTAAGGTTTGGAGCGGTGAGGATCTCAGCGGTGGGGCCGGCGGCAAGTACCGTGCCCTCTCGCATCAACACCACAAAGCTCGCGGTGGACGCAGCCAGGTCCGGCTCGTGGGTGGTGAAGACGGTGGTCACGCCTTGTGCTGCCTGGCGTGTCATGATGTCCAGCACTATGTGCTTGTTGCCCAGGTCAAGGTGCGACGTCGGCTCATCCAGCAATAGGATACGGGGGCGTTGGGCAAGCGCCCGGGCGACCATAGCGAGCTGGCGTTCCCCGCCGCTCAACGATTGGATTGAGCGCCCCTGAAGATGGGTCAATCCGATCTCCGCGAGAACCGTGCGCGCCAGAGCAGCATCCTCGGCCTGCGGTGTCTGAAGTAGCTGCAGGTGGGGCGCGCGCCCCAACAGCACATAGTCCAGCACGGTGAAGTTGAAGGGGATGAACTCGTTCTGTGAGACGAGGCCGATGAGCTTGCCTAGGTCGCGCCGGCTGTAGAGTTCTCGGGGGCGCCGGGCCAGGCAGACGACCCCGTCCGTGGGCGCCACGATGCCCAGAATGAGGTGGAGTAGCGTTGTTTTACCGGAGCCGTTGGGGCCCAGGATGGCGGTTGTCGTGCCGGTGGGGATCTCCAGAGACAGACCCTGGAACAGAGCTCGCGAAGCTCCGCCATAGGTGAAGACAACATCCGACAGGGAGATCGCCGCGGGCGGAGCCTCGGATGCAGAAGCCCCACTTGCGCCGGGCGCATAGGTTGCCGTCGTTGGTGTCATGCGCTTCTGCGTCCTGCTGTTGGGCCCTCGAGCCGCTCTGCTGCCCGATGTCGTGGGGCCACCATCAGAAGTGTGAACGCAAGTGCCCCTAGTAGCGAGGTCAAGATGCCCAAGGGCAGCTCGCCGACGAAGGCGGTGCGGGCGACGTTGTCACAGACGACGGCGAAGATGCCGCCCAGGAGCATCGCGCCGGGTAGCGACCGCTGGGCATCGGCGCCGAAGATGCGCCGCGCGAGTTGGGGGACGATCAGGCCCACCCAGTTCACGATGCCCGCGATCGAGACCATAGCGGCGGTTGCGGCGACCACCAGGGCCAGCAACAAGGCCCGCTCGCGTGCCGGCGCAGTCCCCAAAGAGATCGCAGTGGCGTCATCCAGGGCCAGCAAGTTGAGACGCCACCGCATCAGGTATGCGACGACGAGCGCTAGGAGCGAGATCGGCAGAATGGTCAGCGTGTCGGTCCAGTCCACACCCCAGAGCGCGCCCAGTAGCCAAAAGACCAGTTCCGGCAGCTGTGTCAGGGGATCTGCGACGTACTTGAGGAGTCCGACGCCCGCTGAGAAAAAGGCGCTCACCGCGATGCCTGCCAACACCAGTCGCAGCGTCCATCCTCCGAAGCGGATATGGCGTGCCAACAGCCCTGAGAGCGCGAGCCCCAGCAGCGCAAAGATTGCCGCCATAGCCTGGAGGACGAGTGGCGACGCGCCGATGACGATGATGCCCAGCGCAGCCCCAAAGGCGGCCCCCTGCGAGACGCCCAGGAAGCCAGGCTCAACCAGCGGATTCCTGAACAGCATCTGCAGCACGGTGCCGGCAGCCGAGAGCACCATCCCCAGCAGGCAGGCTGCCACAATCCGGGGCAGCCGCAAACTCAACACCAGACGTTGTGCCAGCGGATCCTGTAGCAGAAGTCGCGGCGGCATCCAGTAGGGCTTGGGATAGCGCCCGATGAAGATGGATGCGACCACGGTTGCCACCAGCAGGACTGCCAAAAGGATGAAGCGCCTTCGCATTTTCGAAGTCAAGGCGTCACATCCCCCTGGAGCAGGGGAAAGATCTCCGCCTCGACGGTGTCGGCACCCAGCCCATAGAGGTCGCTGTAGAACTCAAAGATCTCCTCACCCATATCGAGATCGGAGAACTGCTCAGGGTGTACCGTCTTGGCCAACCACGTGAGGCCCAGGATCCACCGCGTGTCCGGCTGGTCCCAGCTGTAGTATTCGACCGGAAACCCGTACACCTCGCCGTTCTGCACAGCCGCAAGCCCCTGCCAGTTAGGATCGCCGGTCAACCGTGCGACTACTTCGTCTACAGGGTCGAAGTAGCTGATGATAACGATCTTGTCTGGGTTCCAGGTCGCGATCTGCTCCAAGTTGACAACGCTCCACCCGCCACCCGAAGTGGCATTTAGCCAGAGGGTGTCTGCCTGGACTATTCTTGCCATCGCTGTCTGGATGTAGCCCGCGGGTGGCACCTCCAAAGCGATCTCGGCACCCCGCGAGTTGTACTGGAGCAGGAGCAACGTGGGCCTGTCGGCGGGATCCAGATCCGCCAGCCCCTCCTCCACCGCTGCCATCTTGGCTTCGTAAATGTCCCAAACGTCTTGGGCCCGCTTGGGTGCACCAAAGACGGCGCCCAGAACGCTGATGTCGCGCTGGTACTGCTCAGGCGTCTCGAGGTCCAGGTAGACCACGGGGATCCCCAGCGTCTCCAGAGGCTCCCCTACGCTTTCACGCATGAAGCGCTTCAGGAGCACCACATCGGGTTGGGCCGTTGCGATCTCCTCCGCCGTGGATTCTGGGGTGAAGATGACCTTCTCCGCGTAGTCTGGGTCGAGCAGGGCCAGGAACGGGGCTGTCGTTTGTTGGGCGCTGGTCAGGGCGACCACGCGCTCCGGAGCTTGAGGGAAGAGGTAGACAGCATCGTTCAGGAAGAAGTTGGCCTTCCCGGCGATGACGATGCGCTCCGGCGGTGCCTCCCAAGACACGGTGCGGCCCAGGGCGTCGGTAACGGTGATGCCATTGTTGTTGGTTGGTTCGTTGGACGCCCCAGGTGTGGCTGTCCTCTCTGCACAACCGGTCGTCAAAGCCAGGAGCACAAGTGCGATAGACAGCCACATCTTTCGTGAGTGGTGCATGCGAAAACTCCTTATGTTTACCAGATTGGAGTCTATTTTACCCGGCTCTCGCCGGGGTTCAATCGGTTAACCTTTGTGCCAGCCTCGCGCCGGTGGTACAATCGACCTATGCTCGTCATAGATGGACCTGCGGGGGAACAGGACGCTGGCCTCGTCTTGAGCCCTGTGCGTGGCACCTCGCCGGTACACACCACCGGTTCGCCGGTACACATCACCGGTTCGCCGGTACA
>JAFGNI010000021.1 GCA_016927095.1 Anaerolineae bacterium
TATGAGGTGAGATACGTCGGCAGTGATGCAGGGTTGTCGCCCACGCCATCCCAGGTTAGCTGTCGCCCTTGACTGTCAATCACTGAAACTTCCCAGCCGTTGCTCACAAGCACTTCAGGCCGGCTGTCCGGTCGAGCGGCACCATCGATATCGACGAGCACAGCGCTGTGCTGCTGGGCAGTCGTTCCTAGCCACCACTGCTTTGGCGCCATCGGCCATCCGGATACGAGAGCACCGTTGTGATGCCAGGCGTAGACTTTCTTGTCCCAGCTGCCGACAACGACCTCCAAGTCGCCGTCCCCGTCAAGATCAGCAACCGCGGGAGATCCCGTCACATTGTCGCCGGTCAAAGCGGGCCAGCCAGCTAAGGAGTTGCCGTGGTAGTCAAGTACGTGCACCTTGTGCCCATCGACGCCGCCCCAGTAGCTACCGCCCCCCACCACAATGTCGAGGTAGCCATCTCCGTTGAGATCGGCCAAAGCTGGCGTGGACATAACGTTCTCATTGAGGTAACGCGGAAAACCAGCCATCACGGTACCATCTGGCTTGAAAGCATAGACGGCACCGCCTTGCATCGACCCGAAGTAAGGGTCGGCGTGGGAATCCGTGCCGATGACCACCTCAACCAGCCCATCGTCATCGATGTCGCCCACAGCAGGTGAAGACCAGACCGTGTCATAGACGTGACGAGGCCAACCCTTGACGAGATCACCGTTGTGATGCCACGCATAGACCCGATGGTCAAATGCCCCCGTGATAATCTCAAGGTCGCCGTCGGCATCCAGGTCAGCAACAGCAGGCGTGCTCGCGATGCCGGCTGTGTAGCCAGTGGCCTCTCGATCATAAGTGACTTGGGGCCAGCCGCTGTAGAGGGCACCGCTGTGGCTGTACACGACAACGCCACCGTTCTCCGGCACCTGAAGGATATCCCCCACCGGTACAATGACCTCATGCCATCCATCGCCGTCCAAGTCGGCGATTGTGATAGCCGCGCGGATGGTCGCAGCAGCAGGGTTGGGTGCGACAGCGTTCAGCGCAGATGCGGTGTTGCGTGACCAAAGAATCGTGCCCTGACTGCTATTCGCCTTGACCGCATGGACCCAGCCATCAGACGTACCCACAACGATCTCGGGGGTCCCATCACCATCTAGATCACCCAGGGCCGGCGACGCAAACTCGATCTTGGCAGAGGGCAGCAGTGCCACTAGCTCGAACGGCATCTCTACGATGCCTTGCGCTGATGCAGGTATCACCTTAAACACCGAAGAAACAAGGCCAACCACAAGCGCCCACACCAGAAGTCTGAGCCACAACTTGTGGCGACACTGTCTCAGCTCTGCTCCTCGGATCGACGTCAAGTTGGCACCTCCAAACGGTTCCATAACAGTATTATAACCAAAAAGTAACCCAATGTCAACCATTAGTTAGGAATCTGCTTGAGCTCATGTCATCACCCAGAATCCGGAGATCAAGCGCACTACCGGCAGGGATCAGCCCGTGGAATGCGGCAGCAACATGTCACCGCAGGACAAGTCAACCGGCTCTATGCAGAGAGGAGCACCCAGGAGGATACTGCGCAGAACAACCGGTCAAGGACAGCGGCTCCGCCCACACGCCTTGGCTCGGATCCTAATCGTGCGACAAGTCGACAGAACGCGCCGGATCCTGTCCTGGCCCTTGTCCTAGCACTTGCCGGACCCAAAGAAAGATAAGGAAGATCCAGACTGGCACGGCACTGAGTTGCACAAATCCGCTCACGGCATCCGTGGGCAGTAGAGCGTATAGGTTAGGCGTGAAGTGAATACCCCAGTAACTCACGAGCATGTGGAACACACTTAGGCCAATGTACCAGCCCAGAAGTCTGTCGCCGTGACCTAGCAAAATGACGACCACCAGCCAGCTCAGTGACTGCAGCCCTAGTCCAGGTGCGAAAATGAACAGCGTCACGAGGGGCCAGAACACAGCCGTGATCAGGGAGCCTCTTCGCATGAGCCACACTACAAGGATGGTCGGCAACAGCACAATCGGCAACTTCAGTGACAGCAACACACTGAAGTCGGCTGCTGGCGCACCTGCAATCCAGCGAATGCCGTTCCACAAGCCCGTATATCCCCACCACCCTGGTATGGCGCCGGCCTGCAAAGCTCGCTTCGTGAGAGAAAGCAGTTCTGGGAATCCGCCGCCATAAGCAATGACGCTGATCACGAGGCCAGCCAGAGGAACTGCCCCTGCGCCTCCAACGAAAACGAGCTTCGCGCGGGCTCGGATGCGCTCACTGACCAATACGCATAGCACCAAAATGCCCGGCCAGGTCTTGGCCAGGATTCCGAGACCCAGACTCAGTCCGGCGAGCAGAGACTCCCGTTGTGATGAATCCGGCGTCAACAAAGCCAGTGACAGGAACAGAAAGAGCGTGGGAATCGTGTCGAACTGACCGTGGTAGCCTGAGACGAGAAGCGTCACGGGGTTGAGTGCATAGAGAAGGAGCACCTGGTTTCTACGCTCAAGCGACGATCCGTGCCTATCGCAGTAGCGTGCGAGAACTCCGATCAGCAGCACATCTGCCAGGATAGACGGAAACTTGATCCAGAACGTGTAATCCAGCCCTACCGTTCGCGCCAGCCAGTCCGAGCCGGCCATCCAGTAGATGAAAGCAGGCAAGTAGGGCATCCGACCGAGGACGTACTTGCCAGCAAGCAACTCGCGGCCCGTCTCTCGAAAGATGTACATCTCATAGGCAGTGCCCTGTCGGAGGATTAGCGCCGGCACGATGCGAAGAACCAGCGCGAGTGCTGCAACCCACCCCCCGGGGAGCTTCGGCAGGCGAGCGGGTTGGCGCCCGAGTACCCAGAAGAAGAGGCCGGTGCAGGCCAATGCCCAGCCCAATCCCATCAGCAGCACGGACATGAGCCTCCCGCCCCACCAAGACGAGGTAGTTGCACGTTGTGTGGACGACTCGTGAATCGGGACTGCAGACGAAGAACCTGCTCTTGGGTGATCCTGTAGAGCGAGGACTCGCTTGTCACCGGATTCAGTCGGAAGTTGCGGTCGAGGATCGCATAGCTGTCCCAATAGGAGGGCTCTGATTCCAAGAGATAGTAGACTGGAATCCCCTTGTTGAGCAGAGCAGTGACTGCGGAAACCAGGGTGGGCTCGAAGTAGGGGATCCCGGTATCAGGGACATCAGGGGGGCGCTGAACCCGCCGGTAGTAGAAAGGGATGCGGCCCGTGTAGAAGGCAATCGCATCGTTGGCATCGTAGGCGAGGATCACCGCATCAAGCTCGGTGACATCAACCGTAGCAAGGATGTTCTCCACATATGTTCTGGTGGCTTGGTTCCGATCGGCGAGGTGTCCCACCGCCGCCGGCAGAGGCACGACGAGCACTATAGCTATGATCAACCCAACGATACCTCGCCAGATCCCCGTGACCCAGCGCGGTACACGGTGGACATACCAGAGACCGGCAGAGATCGAGAGCGCGACCAGAGGGAGGAGGGGCAAGGCAAAACGCGCATTGATGCCGCGTGCCGGAAACGCGTACAGACCATAGAACGCCACGAAGACCCCAACACCCGATATCATCAGGACACGAAGTCGAGGTGATGACACCAGGAAGCCTACGAAACCGACGAGGATCAGCGGGCCATACCCCTCCCAGACGGCCTGAACGATGGCAACCAGACTGGCCGATCCCACTGGGGAGCTACCGAACGCATACTGGAGGCTGAACTTCGGCCACGCGTACCACCCATGCTCAACACTGTAGGGCGTCTTCAGCGGGCCGCCATAGAAAGCGGTATTGAACACAGCGATCCCTAGGAATGCCAACCCCAGCGACAGGGCCAAACTTCGCACCAAGCGACTCTTCAGTTGTGACCCGAGAGTGCGACCAGCGAGCAGATAAGCCACAACAGGCAGCAGAAACACTGCGGCTGAGTAGCGACCGAAGATAGCCCAACCCAACATCATGCCCGCAAGCCAACCCGCCATCACCTGTCGCTTGTGATCAATCTGCCGGTCCGCCCAGACCAATATCGCAAGTCCAAACAGAAGCATAGTGGTGACGGGCAGATCTGACCACAGGGACGTCGAGAACTGGAGATAGGGGGGGGCCAGAGCGAGGAGGATCGCGGCTGTCAGACCAGCCCTTGCACCCAGCAGCAAGCGCCCCAGCCAATAAGTTACCATTGCACCCAATGCGCCAAAGACAGCTGGGACGATGAGCATCGCCTGCTGCATCGGCAGAAGCCACTTGGCAAGCAGCAGCACCAAAGGGAAGCCAAGTGGGTAGTTGAGATAGAGGCAGCCGGTCGATCCGCCACCTACGTTGAAGCCCGCCATCGTGAAGTAGGGGCCGATCTCGTGGTTGTAGGGATGGCAGAAGGCAAAGGGCCGACCTTCAGCCAGCCTCTCCGCTGCATACAGATACGCCAAGGGATCCCAACCGTCGATGGTGCGTTGGGTAAACCGCAAGCAGAGCACGAGAAACAGGACCGCGATCACTAGGACGGCCGCATCGACTGGAAGGCGACGAGGACGGCGCTGACGCGGTTCGTTCCGGAGCAGCACTTCTAGACCCCCACGTCAGTTGAACGAGGAACACCTGCCAACACAGAGGGCAGTGTCAGCGAGAGATCAGGGGCAACATCACGCGTTCCGTGCCGACTAACAGTGCGTACATCAACGTGTTGTTCAGCTCGTTGCTCTCCCCCACCATATCGTCCGGATCGACCACCAGATAGATGGGATGAACACCTGGCGACACGCTGGTCAGGGTCGCGGTCACGATCTGCGTATTGCCACACCCCGGCGAGGATGCCACGATCAAGTCCGTGCCGATCTGACTGCTCGTGTCCGGAGGATTACCCCGATAGAACCTGGCGGGCGCACCGCCAGCACACGAAACCTCCCCTGCATTCGAGATCGTGGCTGACAGGGTCACAGTGACAGGTTCGCCGTGAAGAGAGAAGGCCCCGCCCGCATCGGCCCAGATCCGGACCGGCAAGAGATCGACTGCTGGCTGGATCTGGGAGGTGTAGGCTGCGTAGTTGTCCCCGAAGACCGTACGGACTGGCGGCGTGCCAGGATCATAGAGCCAACCGTTGTTCTGGTCGTAGTCTGGTGGTCGCTGCAGGCTCCACCAGGCCCAGCGCTGCACGAGACGACCACCATCCGCAGGATACCCATGCTCGCCCGTCGCGGTCCGTAGGAAGTCGAAGGTCTCGTTCATGTAGGCATTGACCACCGAGGGAGGAAATCCCGGTTCCAACCATTCGGGCATCTGAACGCCAAACTCCGTGATGATGAGTGGATGGTCTTGATACCCTCTGTCCGCCATCCAGGCCCGGAAACTCCTCACAAGATCCTTGAACAGCTCTACATTGGCGTTGTCGCCGAATGACATAATCTCACCATATGGTAAGTCTATGCCCGGCGGGATCAACGCTCCCCAACAGTAGTCCGGATCATAGTCGCAGCTCACCTCGTTCAGAATGTATACATGGATGTTCCACACATCCACTGGCATCGGCCCACCGTACATCTGATGATAGCTGTCCAACACCATATCGAGGTACAGCAAGCGGATGGGCGTAGGCTGAATGATGGCGCCTGTAGCCACCTTGGCCGTAGGATCGACCGACTTGATGAATGCATACAAGTCATGGTAGGCTTCTGCATAGGCTTGTGGTTCCAGCCTATCTTGAACGGGCGAATCGGGCTCATTGCCCACGATCCAGGTCTGGCCAGGCACAGCCGTCGCTCTCGCGCTGATCGTAGCCAGATCTGTACCGCGTAGACCGTAGGTTCCCGAAGTCGTCTGGTACAGGCGGATCATGGGCATGTACTGCAGGTCATCCGTGGCTCCCCCACCACCATTCATACCGAAGTCGACATACCATCCGACCCTAAGATCCTCGACGGGATAGTCTTCCATCGATCCAAGGGCGTCGACGCCGTAACGACATAGCGACATGGGTTCACTGGCAGTAGTCGGTTGATCCCTTGCGGCTACAACCGCGCCCGGCGCTGAGATAGCACCGGGCAACAGCAACCCCGTCATCACCACGGCGACGATGGAGAACACACCCACGCGACAACGCAGCAAACGACATCCACTGGTGATCAGTGTAGCACCTCCACGTAGATCGGGTCCTCTGCCACCGTGAACCGAACCCAACCGTCCGTTCGCCCATCCGCGCCATCACTCACCTGACCGATGAGGTCACCGTACATGCTCGTGACGGTAACCAGAGACGCCGGTAGATCGAGCGCGTGCGGCTGTCCATCTCGAGCCCAGAACACGTACAACCTGGTCTGCCGGGCACTCATGAACTCATATCCCTCCACACCCGCAGGTGTGGGATAAACACGCAGAAAACCAGCCTGTCCTATCGTCTGGGCAGCGTACTGATACACGCCGAAAGACACTTTTGGCTCACGTTCCGTGGTGAGCAAGCCGTTGGCGCCCCACCACCCTCCACTCGGATCCATCCAGGTCCACCACGCCAGGGAGTCCAGTCCTGCTGCAGATGCCTGGGTGAAGAGCTTCACGACATATTGCGACTGGATCTGGTCCGAACCCGGGGCCGCATCGCTGTAGTAATCGCTATGCCAGCCGGCCTCGGTCACAACAAAAGGCTTGCCGCCTGCGCCGTAGTTCGTCAGCTTGTTCCTAAGGTAAGCGGTCTTGCCGATCAGACCATAGCCATAGGGATCCCACGTGGCTGCGAAGAGAGGATAGTAATGGAAGTTCATAACATCGAAGCAGTTGCCACCACCTGCGCCCAAGACGTCGTCCAGGAACTGCCGGTTGAACGAGCCCCCTTGGTCGACGAACAAATCGTAAGCGATCCCCCCGAAGACAACGTGCGTCGCTGGGTGCGCAGCCTTAGCAGCCGGGTACACAGCGCACAACATCGCCGCATACTCCGCGCCATAGTCACCCCAGAACCCCCCGTGACCTTCCTCGGCGGCAAGAGAGTTGACGCTGTCAGGCTCATTGTAGAACTCCCAATGGCGAACCACGGGAGATCCCGGAGCATCCATGTTGCCATCGCCATCATAGCGCTCGATCAGCGCCTGTACGAACTGCACGTACTCACTCAGCGGCACTTTGTCTATTGGGCCCTGTTGTATGGTAGCAGCCCAGGAGGGGTTGCTGACGATGGTCACAATCAACTTGTGACCGGAGCGCACCGCGTTCAGAATGTCGGTATCTGCAGCGGTCCAGTCGTATTGGTCGGGCGTCACGTTCTCAGGCTCGA
>JAFGNI010000221.1 GCA_016927095.1 Anaerolineae bacterium
CACCGGAGGAGATCACCGATATGAAACGCATGCGAGTCACAGATCTGGCACCGAACCCTTCCCGTCTAATGCCCACCGAACTCGGCGATGCATCGATCAGCCACGGTGGCATCTACGTCTTCAAAGCCGGCGAGACAGCCCACCCCGAGGCCGTCCACGTGCACGACACGGCTGAGGTCTTTATCTTCATCGAGGGCCGGGGTGTCCTCCCGATTGATGGCGTTGATTACCCGGTCCAGACCGGTGACGTTGTGATTGTTGAGGCCGGCGAGGACCACCACACCCGCAGCTCGGTCGAGGAGCCGCTGGTGGCGGCGTGGTATGTGATGGGCAAAGCAAGTAACCAGGAATAGTAGAGCGGAACATGGGAAGGATACTCGTTCTCTTCGACAGCAGAAGCGGCAACACAGCAGCGATGGCGCAGTATGTGGCTGATGGGGCAGCGCAAGTGCCTGACACTGAGGTGCGGCTGCTGTCGGTCGATGACGCCGCGGTTGACGATGCGCTGTGGGCCGACGGGATCGCCTGTGGGTCGCCAACGTACGTCGGCGCGGCCTCCTGGAGGATGAAGAAGTACTGGGACGACATCTCCCACCCTACCTGGGGGCAGATGGACGGCAAGATCGGCTGCGCCTTCTCCACTTCGGGTGGATGGGGGGGCGGCGCAGAATTGACATGCATGTCGATCCTGATCATGATGATGAACGTCGGGATGCTAACCTTTGGCGTCACCGACTACACGGGCCACCAATTCACGCTGCACTACGGTGCAGTCACCGCGGGTAAGCCCCGTGCAGAAGCCGAGATCGAGGCCGCCCGCCGGCTGGGTGGACGCCTTGCCCAATGGGTCGCCGTCTACGTGGATGGGCGCACGGACCAGCACCCCGGCCCGATGAAGGGACGTGGGTAGAGGGCCTGGACCTCCGGCAACCCATTCCCCATCCCCAGTCACGAACTAGATTACCAGGAGCGTAACGATATGACCGATGCGGTACGAGCGTGGGAAGAGACCGTTACCTTCCCCACATACAGCCCCCCGGAGCCTGACCTAAACCCGATGTTCCTGGAGAAACGTGTCAACCAGGGAACGAGTGGGCGCGTGTACCCCTACCCCTTTCTGGACAAGCTTTCCAGTCAGAGCGCAGCCAAAGACTACACCGCTGTTTATCTGGAGAACGAAACCATCCGCCTCATGATCCTGCCCGAGATCGGGGGACGCATCCACGAGGCGCTGGACAAGACCAGTGGCTACCACTTCATCTATCGCCAACACGTGATCAAGCCGGCGCTGATCGGGCTCTTCGGCTCGTGGATCTCCGGCGGAATCGAGTACAACTGGCCCCAGCACCATCGCCCCTCGACCTTTATGCCGACACAGCATCTGATCGAGGAGCACCCCGACGGCAGCGTCACCGTCTGGTGCAGTGAGAACGATCCACTGCAGCGGATGAAGGGTATGGTGGGCATCTGCTTGTACCCCGGAAAAGCCTTCTTCGAGATGAAGGTGCAGCTTCTCAACCGCACACCCGAGGCGCAGACGTTCCTCTGGTGGATCAACGTCGGCGTCCACGTGCACGAGGACTACCAGGTCGTCTTCCCCACGGATGTCACCGTGGTGACGGACCACTCCAAGCGCTCGATGTCGCACTACCCTATCGCACGAGGCACCTACTACGGCGTGGACTACGATAAGGGCGGCGAGGGCACCGATATCAGTTGGTACAAGAACGTCCCGACGTCGACCTCCTACTTCGTCTGGGATACTAGCTATGACTACTTCGGCGGTTACGACCATCGAGCGGATGCCGGGATCATCCACGTGGCGAATCGCTACATCGCACCAGGCAAAAAGATGTTCACCTGGGGAGCGAGCGAGTTTGCCAAAGGATGGGAGGCCAACCTAACCGATACCGACGGACCCTACATCGAGCTCATGGCCGGTGTTTACACGGACAATCAGCCCGACTTCTCCTGGATGCAGCCCTACGAGACGAAGACCTTCAGCCAGTTCTGGTTCCCTGTACAGAAGATCGGACCGGCGAAAAACGCTAATCGCCGGGCTGCGGTGAACCTGGAGCTAACCGGCGATCGGGTCAAGGTTGGTGTCGCGGTGACGGAGGCGCTTGCGGGTGCAACGGTAGCACTCACAGGGGGCCAGCAGACGCTGCTCAAGCGGACACTGGATCTGGCACCCGGCGAACCCTTTGTCGAACACATAACGGTGTCCAAGGCGCTGACAGAGACGGACCTGCTGCTACGTGTCTGCGATGGCGCCGGCGCTGAGGTGATCCGTTACGTTCCGCAAATCATCGAGACGCCGCCGCTTCCGGAGGCGTTGACGCCTCCCCTGCCCCCTGAAACCTTCGAGTCCATCGAAGAGCTCTATCTTACGGGGCTGCATCTGGAGCAGTACCGCCACCCCACGATCGAGCCCGAACCCTACTGGGAGGCCGCCCTTGCCAAGGATCCGTCGGACGTCCGCTGCAACAATGCATTAGGTCTGGTCGCGCACCGTCGCGGGCAGTTTGACAAGGCTGCCAACCACTTCCGGATCGCCATTGACAGATTGACCCGCCGTAACCCCAACCCTCGCGATGGTGAGACCTTCTACAACCTGGGGATGACGCTCAAGATTGCGGGCGACACAGATGGCGCATACGCGGCGCTCTACAAGGCGATATGGAGCTATGCCTGGCAGACGCCGGCCTACTACGCACTGGCTGAGATCGATTGCGCCCGACACGACTACGTCCGGGCGCTCGGCCATGTGAATCGATCGCTTCAGAACAACGCGCTGAATATGAAAGCGCGGATGCTCAAGACCGCCATCCTGCGCCATCTGGGGCGCCCCGACGAAGCTGCACGGATGACCTGTGAGGCGGTTGAGCTCGACCCTCTCGATATGGGATCGCGAAACGAGGCGGTTTGGATCAGCCGCGCCAAGGGTGAGACAGCTGTTGCCCAGAGCCAACTGTCCGAGCTAGAGGCGCTCATGGATGTGCCAAACTGGCTCTCGAAGATCCAGGCGCATTTCGACCTGGCCTTCGACTATGCCAACGCCGCGTTGTGGGAGGAAGCGGCGGATGTGCTGGGCCGTCTAGTCAGCGCTCAAGACGGCAATGCGTACCCGATGGTGCTGTACGCCCTGGGCTTTATCGCGTACCGGGTCGGCGACGAAGCCCAGGCACACACCCTGTACGCACGAGCGTCACAGATGCCAACCGACTACTGCTTCCCGGTTCGGCTTGAGGAGATGCTGATCCTGGAGCACGCACAGCAGCTTAACCCCGAGGATGCCACGGCGGCGTACTACCTGGGAAATCTGTATTACGACAAGAAGCGCTATGACGAGGCGATAAACCACTGGGAGCGCGCCACGCAGCTCAACGCCACCTTCGCCACGCCCTGGCGCAACCTCGGGATTGCAGCATACAACGTCCAGCACGATCCGCAGAAGGCCATTGACCTCTATGAGCGCGCATTCGCGCTCAATCCCGGAGATGGCCGCGTACTCTCCGAGCTGGATCAGCTTCGCCGCCGCACCGGCATCTCTCCGGAGGAGCGACTGGCCCTCCTGGAGCGGCACATCAACCTCGTGCAGGACCGGGATGACCTCTCCGTGGAGATGGCGACGCTCTACAACCTGACGGGCCAGCCACAGGCAGCGCTCGACTACATGCTCTCACGGCGGTTCCACCCCTGGGAAGGGGGCACGGGCCGGATCTCGCGCCAGTACGTCAAGGCGCACCTCCAGATAGGCCGTACAGCGCTGGATGCCGGTGATGCCGTAGCGGCGTTGGCAAGTTTTGCCACAACACAGGCAGCCTATCCTGCCTGCCTGGGCGAGCGCAAGCACCATCTCTGGCCCGATGTCGATGTGCTCTACTACACGGGGCTGGCCCAGCAGACTCAGGGCGATGATGAGGGCGCAGCGGCGAGCTTCGAGAAGGTCCTTTCTGCCAGAGCGTGGGGTGTGTCAGAGGTAACCTACTACCAGGCGCTGGCACTCCGCGCGATGGACCGCGTCCCAGAAGCGCAGGAGAAGCTTGAGGCGATGCTCTCGACGGCGCGCGAGCGACTGAATGAGCAGGTCAAGCAAGGATTCGCGACCTCGGTGCCGGAGTTTGTCTTCGCTGAGGCCAATATGGAGACCCGTCGTCGCGTTCACCTGACCTTTGTCATGGCCCTAGCCCACCTGGGTCTGGGAGATGACCAGGCCGCGCTGGAGGCCTTCGATCAAGTCTTGGCGCTCGAACCCAACCACGAGGGCGCGTTGGAGATGAGGCGATCCCTGGCGTAGGGTGAGTACCGCTCAGAACACACACGGGGACGTGGCAAAGCACCACGTCCCCGTGCCCTATGATCTGTCTCTACCCAATCTGCGCAGCGGCCTCCGCGTCCTTCGCCCTGGCAGCCACCGCGATGATCTTCGCCGCAGTCTCCGGTTCAATCACCGACGTGTCGATGGCGAGGTTGTAGTACTTCAGGTTGCGCCAGTCCGCGTTGTTATGCATGACGCGAATTAGCTG
>JAFGNI010000222.1 GCA_016927095.1 Anaerolineae bacterium
AGCTACGCGATGATGTTTGCGGTCGGCTTCGTGGCAGGGATCATCTTCGTCTATAGCATGCCCTTGGCAGGCGGGGCGGGCGGAAAGCTGGGGACGATTGCCTTCGGCGCCGTGCTGGCGGTTTGCGGGTGGTGTGATCTGGTCGGGACGTTTGTCAAGCGCCGGAGTATTTCAGCGTCGGGCGCTTGATATCATTGCTCTACGGGCCGTAGGACTATCGCATTTGGAACTCAAGAAGGGCTAGGCCTGTACAAATCACCGATATGTGGAGGCGCGGGAAATCTCCGATCTCGGGACCGGGCCTGCTTGGGGCGCGAGATCCTTCGGCTACGCTCAGGACAGGCTCTTCACTGGGGTTGATGGCTATACCCGTTTGATCTGCTGCCCCGTTCAGAATGCCATTTGCGGCTGACTTGGGATGAAATGCGACAGTCTGATGGACGCCGCCGGGGTCAGCAGATGCGCGGTAGCTGTGCCCCTGTCAGCATCTGCACAATGCGCCGCGCGCCGTAGGGGGTCTCAAGAACGACATGGTGGTGCGCTAGGGTCATCCGTCCGATGATGGCGGCGTTCTGCCCGAGCGCATGTTGCTTCAAAACCGCTAACGCGCGATGTGCCGCTTCCGCGGCGACTGCCATCACGACCTTGCCCTCATTGGCCGCGTAGAGCGGGTCCAGTCCCAGGAACTCGCAGGCGGCGCGCACTTCCTCGCGAACGGGAATGGCGGCTTCCGTCAGGTTGATGCCCACGCCGGTCAACGCCACCGGTTCGCCGGTACAGGTCACCGGTTCGAGGCTGCCCACCCACTCGTTGAGCACCGTGGCCAACCCGCCCCGGGTGGCATCCCGCATCCAGTGGACCTTGCCGGGGAGCGCGCCAAGGAGCGTTTCGATGAGGCCGTTCAGCGGCGCGGTGTCGCTCTCCAGCTTGGACCCAAAGGCAAGTCCCTCTCGCTGCATCATCACGGCTAGGCCGTGATCACCGATGGTGCCGTTCACCAGGATCACGTCATCGGGCTGTATTTTGTGGGGGCCGAGATCCACCTCAGGTGGGATCACACCGACGCCCGCGGTGTTGATGAACAACCCGTCGGCGGCGCCTCGCTCCACAACCTTCGTGTCGCCGGTGACGATCTGCACGCCCGCATCGCGGGCCGTGGTTGCCATCGACGCCACCACCTGCTCCAGGATGTCGTACCGCAGGCCCTCTTCCAGGATGAAGCCGGCGGTCAGATAGAGGGGACGAGCACCCATCACCGCCAGGTCGTTGACGGTGCCGCAGACGGCCAACTCACCGATGTCGCCGCCGGGGAAGAAGAGCGGTTGCACGACATAGGAATCCGTCGTCAGCGCCATACGCCCTGGTGGCAGATCATCGAGCACGGCTGCGTCGTTCATCGGTGTCAGCTTGTCATTGCTGAAGGCCTTCACGAAAAGCTCTCGGATCAGCTCATGGCTCAATTCGCCGCCACTGCCGTGCGCCAACAGGATGCGCTGACCTGATGCTGTCGGGGTCGCTTTCTCGCTCATTCGCTGGTTCCTGTCTCGCCGTATTTGTAGTAAGCGGCGCAGGCGCCCTCCGCGCTGACCATGCAGGGACCTACAGGGTTCCTTGGCGTGCAGACGCGGCGGAAGAGCGCGCATTCCGTAGGAGCAATCACACCGCGGAGGACCTCGCCGCAACGGCAGCCGGGCGGCTCACCCACAGGCTCAACTGCTACCGGGAAGCGCTGCGCTGCGTCGCGTTGGGCAAAGCGGCGGCGGAGGCGCAATCCACTGTCCGGGATATCTCCAAAGCCCCGCCACGGCGTCGTCGCAACCTCAAAGACCTCCTCCAGCATTCGCTGCGCCACGGGGTTGCCCTGAGGGCGTACACTGCGGGCGTAAGTATTGAAGACGCCGGGACGCCGGTCTGCCACCGCATGGACAAGCGCGGCGATGGCGCCCAGAAGATCAAGAGGTTCAAAACCGGCGACGGCGCACGGAATGGCGTAATCGTCAGGCAGGAATGCCCACGCGTCGCTGCCGATCACGGCGCTGACATGGCCCGGCCCGATGATGCCGTCGAGCGCAACCTCACCGGCATCGAGAATCGCCTGCATCGCGGGAGGCGTCAGCTTGTGCATACTCAGGACGCTGAAGTTCGGCACGCCCTCCTTTTCCGCTTGCAGCACCGTGGCGGCGATGCCCGGCGTTGTCGTCTCAAACCCCACGCCGAGGAAAATCACCTCGCGCGCCGGGTTGTCCCGCGCGATCGCCAGCGCATCCAGGGGTGAGTAGACTATACGGACGTCGGCGCCTTCGGCGCGAATCTCCTGCAGTGTGCCGCGGCTGCCGGGGACGCGAACCATGTCACCGAAGGTGGCAAGGATGACGCTGGGGATCTCCGCTATGGCCATCGCCCGATCTAGGTCGGAGGCGGCTGTGACACAGACCGGACAACCAGGGCCCGAGCGCATATCCACGTCGCCTGCCAACATCTGTCGCAAACCGAAGCGAAAGATGGCGTGGGTGTGGCCGCCGCAGAACTCCATCAACCGGACCGGACGGATCTCCGGGTGTGCTGCGACCTCCCGGCGGATCTCCGCCACGAGGTCGCGGGCCAGCTTGGGGTCGCGAAACTCATCGATGTACTTCATCGGACGGTGCGGTTATGCTTCACTAGCGCCGGCGCGACGGGCATCCTCGCGCTCCAGCTCCTCTTGAATGGCGGCCAGCTCCGCGAAGGTCTCCAACGAGGCTTGGGCTTCCTCCGGATCCATCAGAGAGATAGCGTAGCCGGTATGGACGAGAACATAGTCGCCCACCCGGGCCTCGGGTGTCATGATCAGGCTGATCTGGCGGGTGACGCCGCCAAGTTCGACGGTCGCGATGCCGTTGTCATCGATTGCGGTGATCTGGGTGGGGATTGCCAAACACATAATGCTAACTCCTATGGTGGCCAGCCGCCACGGCGTGCGCCATGGCCGCTTGCCCCAATGATATGCAGCCGTCATTTGGCGGCACCTGGTCGTGAATGAGCACGTCGAATCCTGCTTCGGACAACAGCGGAACAACCGTCGTCATCAGGTGGCGATTCTGCAAGACCCCGCCACTCAGAGCGACCGTGGCAAGCCCGTAATCTGACCGCAATAGCCGGCAGACCTGCAGGACCATCGCGGCTACCGTGACGTGGAATCGCCGGGAGATCGGCGCGATGGCCTCGCCCCGGGCCAGGTCGTCGAGAAGAGCCTCGAAGAGTGCGGCGACCTCGATGACGTAGGGGCTCCGACCCGTGTCCAGGTCGAAGGGATAGGCCCTCCGCTCCTCTGGTTCCCTTGTCTGGATGCCTATCACGTCAGCCCCCATCGCCTGCTCTAGCTCGATCGCAGCTTGCGCCTCGTAGGTCGTGGACCTGCAGACACCCAGGAGCGCGCTGACCGCGTCAAAGAGGCGCCCCATCGACGACGTCAGGGGGCTGTTGATGCCGCGATCCACCATCGTGCGGATGCGCATCACGTCGGACGGGCAGAACTCCCCCAACGGCAGCGCCTCATCCAGGCCTAGCGCATGGACATAGGCGACGGCGATGCGCCACGGATGCCGGATCGCAGCATCGCCACCCGGCAGCGGTAAATAGGCTAGGTGGGCCACCCGCTCAAAGCCGTCGTAGTCGCCGACAAACCACTCTCCGCCCCAAATGCTGCCATCTTTGCCATAGCCGGTGCCGTCAAGGGCTACGCCGATGACTGGCCCTTGGTCTGCCGCCCAGCCATGGTCTGCCAGCACCGAGGCGATATGTGCCTCATGGTGCTGGACCCGGTAGGGCGCCGGTAGACCGCGTTCTTGGGCGAAGTCCGCCGCCAGTCGCGTGCTCATGTAATCGGGGTGTAGGTCGCACGCGACCAGCTCCGGCTCAATCCGGAAGAGATGCTGGTAGGTTGCCAGCGCGGCCTCGTAGTGTTCCAAGGTGTCTAGGTTCTCCAGATCGCCGATGTGCTGGCTCACGAAGGCGTACTGATCTCGGGTCAGGGTGAAAGTGTTCTTCAGCAGCGGCCCCGCCGCAAAGATCTGTGGTGCCTTGAACGGCAGCCGGATGGGGAACGGGGCGTAGCCTCGGGCGCGACGGATGGGGATGATGCTGGATACCGGATGCTGGATGCTGGATACGGGATACTGGATACTGGATACTGGATGCTGGACGCTGGATACCGGATCTGCCTGAGAAAGCTCTACTTTTCGCTCACTTGCCCTTTCACTTTCTCGCTTTTCCGCTTTCTCGCTGATTCGCTCATTCGCTGATTCTGTCATTTGCGCCACCTGTACCACCGAGTCATCGTAGCGCGCATGGATGTCGCGATTGTGGAGCAGGAAGGCATCGGCGAGCGGCGCCAGGCGGCGTAGGGCCTCTTCGTTGTCCTTGGCGATGGGCTCCTCGGAGAGGTTACCGCTGGTCATCACCAGCGGGCGGTTGATGTCACGCAGAAGGATGTGGTGCAGCGGCGTATAGGGGATCATCACACCCAAGGTATGGCTGTTCGGGGCAACGTTGTCCGCGACCTGCAGCCGGGCCGGCGGCTGACCACCGCGCTTGTCCAGCAGAACAATCGGACATTGTGGTGAGCTGAGCACCTCGGCGGCCTCGGGCGGAACCTCGCAGAGCGCCCGCACGTCGTCTAGGGAGGGGACCATGATAGCGAGAGGCTTGTGCGGGCGTTGCTTCCGTGCTCGCAACGTCGCGACCGCCTCCGCATTCGTGGCGTCGCACGCTAGGTGGAAGCCACCCAGCCCTTTGATCGCCAGGATCTTCCCCGCCAGCAGGAGCTCGCGTGCCCGGGCGAAGACGGTGTCGGATGCCGGGTCCTGGATGCTGGATGCTGGATGCTGGATGGCAGATACCGGATGCCAGATACCAGACGCTGGATCTCGCTTTGGGCCGCCAGCGTCTACTGCAGCCGCCTTTTCGCCTTCTCGCTCTTTCGCTTTCTCGCCTTCTCGCTTTCTCGCTGATTCGTTGTCGCTGACCGCTGACAGCTGACCGCTGACCGCTTCGACCAGCCACACCTGCGGCCCACAGACCGGGCACGCGTTGGGCTGGGCGTGAAAGCGGCGGTCGCTGGGGTCCTCATATTCGGACCGGCAGTCCTCGCACATTGGGAAGACGCGCATTGTCGTCTTGGGACGGTCGTAGGGGATGTCCTGGATGATGGTGAAACGAGGGCCGCAGTTGGTGCAGTTAATGAAAGGATAGCGATAGCGCCGGTCCTCCGGATCGAAGAGCTCGCGTAGGCAATCGGGACAGGTCGCGACGTCCGGTGAGATCAGTTGGTAGCGGCCCACCTGGCTCACGGAGTGGCGAATCTCGAAGGAAGCAAAGCCCTGCGCCGGGATCGGCGCAGCCTCCAGCGATTCAATGCTGGCTAGAGGGGGTGCCTGGGCCTCGAGGGCATCGATGAAGGCCAGCACATCGGCCTCTGGCCCCTCCACCTCGATCGCGACGCCTCCGGAATGGTTAAGCACCCACCCGGTCAGGCCCATCGTCGCCGCCAGGTTATAGACGAAGGGCCGGAACCCCACGCCCTGCACGACGCCCGTTATGGCAATGCGTCGCGCGATCTTTGTCGCTGTTCCCACAATACCACTGTCCAATGTCACCTTGCCGCCGTTTCTGTCCAGAGGCCACACACATACCCAACTCAGCTGGCGGCGAACCACAGCCACCGCATTGTCTCCCCAGACCCCAAGACAACTGCATTGCGCAGTTCGAGCCTATGCGCTATCCAAGTTCTCGTCCGATCGCCGCCAACTCACGCAAGCCGCGCAACTCAGGCAGCCTTGGCACCGTGTCCATCATCCTATGCCGGCCTCCACGCAGTGCAGGCGTGAAGGCTCTCACCCCTCGGAAGGCGTTCGCGCCCCAATACCATATCCGTCATTGAGGCGCGAGATTCCTCACTGACCTCGCTTAGTCGAGTGGGCGATCAGAAAACCCGTTCGGAATGACATCACGACCTAGCTGGAGCCCAATGCGATCGCCCTATATCAGATCTCCCTCCAGTACCTTGCATCCAACCCCTATCCCAATCGCGCCTCCAACCACGCGATCCAATCCGCCATCCCCTCGCCGGTCTTGGCCGAGAGGACGAGGACGGGGGCCTTGGGATTCAGACCGTGCACCAGTTCGCGGAAGGTGTCGACTTCGAAGTCCAGATAGGGTAGAAGATCCGATTTGGTGACGATGACAAGGTCCACAGCCTCAAAGATGCCCGGGTACTTGTAGGGCTTATCGTGACCCTCGGGCACGCTGATGAGGCCGACACTGTAATCCTGACCGAGGTCAAAGGAGACGGGACAGATCAGGTTGCCGACGTTCTCCACCAGGATGAGTTCCAGCTCGTCAAGGGGCAGTGCCTCCAGGGCGTGCCGTACCATAGGCGCATCGAGATGGCAGGCGCCCCCGGTGTTGATCTGGACGACGGGGGTCCCGGTTTCCGCGATGGTGTCAGCGTCCACTTGCGAAGCAACATCGCCCTCGATGATGCCAATCTTGCGGCCTGCTTTGCCGTCACCCTGGGCGAGCGCTGCGATGGTCGCCAACAGCAGGGTCGTCTTGCCTGCGCCGGGAGAGGCCATGATGTTGATCATGGTGATACCGCGGCTCCGGAACTGCGTGCGGTTGTCGGCGGCGACTTCCTCATTTGCACTCAGCAGCTTCTGGACAACGGGTACGCGCCTTGTTGTATCGGTTGTTGTCTCTGACATATGATTCCTCGCGTTCTACGGCTCGTGTTTTGGCGTTGTAACTTTGATACTTTCGACGAAAAACTCTTTGCCCGCGATCACATCGCCACCGAGGGCTTTGCAGTTCGGGCACAGCCAGTCGAGATCCTTGGGCTCAAACTCCTGACCGCATTGGCGGCAGCGAAAGCGGGTCTTGATCCGCTCGAAGTGCAATGTCGCCCCCGCCGCGACCGTATCGGGCGAGAGCAGGTCGAAGTAGAACTGGATGGAATCATCAACGAAGCTGCTGAGCTCGCCAATCACCAGATAGATGTCGGTGACGCGCTCGGCGTTTCCCCTCTGCGCGTAGTCTGAGACGATGCGGAGGATGTCCTCGGTTACGGCTAATTCATGCATCCTATTCCAACTCCAACTTGACTCGAGTGGTCACTCACAACGTCGCCGGTCTTCGCGGATTCCGCTTTCCCGCTCATTCGCCGATGCGCTTCAAGATACGCTCCACGGCCGGCCTCACCAGGGCAGCTGTCTCCTCCGAGAGCCCTTCGCCGAAATCAAAGTCGTGTCCCAGCAGGGAGATCAGGATGGCTTCCGGGGCAACACCGTACATCTGCTGGGTGAGCGCCAGCAGTGTGGAGGGGTGGGTCTGGTGGTAGACGAAGGGCGCGCGGTAGGTGACTGCCACAGGCTCCTCATGAATCGGCTCTGGGATCGTTGCCCCGACATGGGCATCCACAAAGATGACCAGCCCATAGTTTTTGAGATCCTCCGCCAGCTCAGGCACCAGCTGGTGAAGCACCACGGTGTCTACTGCGTGGCCAATGTCGCCAAACCCATCATCCATCTCATCCAAGGGTTCGCGGTCCAGACGCTCGCGCAATGCATTGACCACGTAGCGCGCAACGCCGTCGTCGCGCCGGTAGAGATTGCCGAATCCGGCGACAAGCGTCCGCGGTCTGCTCGTGGTTTCAGCGGTATTCAGCGTGTCTGGTTGGCTCAATGTTTGCTCCAGGGTGTCCGTCCTGTCAACGACAGTTGTTGTTTGAGAAATGGCATTCTGATTTATTCTAACGGATTCCGGCCCTCGTTCAAGCCATTGAGACCCACCTGCGCAAAAAAAGCCTCCGAGGCCAGACGAACCTGGGTTCGCCGGAGCCCCGGAGGCTCAGTCGTCTGAATCTGTGAGGCTTCCTCAGTCCCGATGCAGCGTGTCCAGGACCTCGCCCTCGGGAGAGATGAGGTCGATGTGAATCGGCATCTGGCCCATCGCGTGGGTGGAGCACGAGAGGCAGGGATCGTAGGCGCGAATGGCGCCTTCCACGCGGTTCAGCATCCCTTCCTGCAGGTTGTTCCCGTCCACGTAGCGCTTCGCCACAAGGTTCACGGCGTGGTTCATCGCCCACGCGTTGCCCGCGGTCGCGACGATCATGTTCACCCTGGTGATCACGCCCATGCTGTCGGTCCAGTAGTGGTGGAACAACGTGCCGCGTGGCGCTTCGAGAACGCCCACACCTTCGCCGGTGATCTCACCTATGGGGTTGACCACATCCTTTTTCAGGATGTCCGGATCATCCATCAGTTCCTTCACCCGCTCGAGTGCGTAAATGGTCTCGATCAAGCGTGCGTAGTGGAAGTAAAGCGTGCCCTCAACCGGCTTCCCACCATTGAGCGATTTCCAGATCTTCATCTCGCCCTGAGCGACGGGGGTGCTGATGTGGCTGGCAGTGTTGAGCCGGCCCAAAGGGCCGACGCGGTACACACCCTCGGGGTATCCCCACTTCTTATAGTAGGGAGCTTTCAGGTAGGTGTACATGTTCACGTGCTCAGAGATGTAGTCCAAGTACTTGGTCGGGTCGAACTCCTCGAGGAGTTTTCCTTCCTTGTCCACCATCCGGAGCGTGCCGTCGTACAGCTCCAGGGCGCCATCGTCCTGGACAAGGCCCATATAGGCTGACGGGAAAACCGCGAACTCATTGACCATATCGGCGTGACCCATCACCCAGTCCTTGAAGAAGTCGATGCCGACTTGCGTCGTGGCGATGTGGTCGTCGATTACGCTGAGGATCCACTCGCGGTCCTCGGGTAGCAGCGGCTTGGTGACGCCGCCAGGCACACCGAAGATGGGGTGCACCCGCCGTTCGCCAAGCTTCTTGATGATCTCCTGGCCGAAGGCGCGGAGCTTCACCGCCTTGATCGCCAGATCCGCATTAGCGGCGATGATGCCACCCACGTGACGGATCTTGGGGTCGGCATCCCAGCCCAGGATGAAGTCCGGGCCAGCTAGCTCGAAGAAGTGCATCCCGTGCGATTGGATCATCTGACCCATATGCATGAGATCGCGCAGCTTGTGGGCGGTGGGCGTCGGCGTCGTGCCGGCGATGACGTCCACAGCCTTTGACGAAGCAAGGTGGTGGCTCACCGGGCAGATGCCGCAGGTGCGTGGCGTGATCTGCGGCATCTCGTAGAACATCCGTCCTTCGCTGAATTTCTCGAACCCACGGAACTGCTCGACGTGGAAGAAGGACTGATCGACCTTGCCGTCATCATCCAGATGAATCGTGATCTTCGCGTGGCCCTCGATGCGGGTCACCGGAGAAATCGTGATCTTTTGTGCGCTAGCTACCATAGCTTCTACCCTCCATCCATCCCATATTTCAGCACTTTGCCCTCGAGCTTGGGCATCCGGCCTTCCAACAGTTCTGACAAGACGAACCAGATCGCTTCGGCCGAGGGGGGGCAGCCAGGTAAGTAGATGTCGACGTCAACGACGTCATCAACGCCCGTGACCTGATCTGTGAGCGGTGTGAGATCCTCGTGCTGGGGGATCTGCCCGTCCACAGTGCTCTCGGTCTCGATATAAGCACGGCGCAGGACCTCTTCCTTGTCGAAGAAGTTTCGCAACGTGCAGATGCCACCCGTCACCGCGCAGTCACCCATCGCGATGAGGATCTTGCAGCGCTCTCGCATCAGCTTGGCTTCATGCGCCTCTTCTTCGTTGCCGATGCCCCCGGTCAGGATCCCCACGGTCACGCCTTCTTCAGGTGGGTGCTTCATATCGGTGATCGGGGTTGAACTGAGCTCGACGTGCTTGAGCAACTCCACGATCTTCTCATCAATGTCCAGGAAGGACATGTGGCAGCCTGCGCAGGACTCTAGCCACTGTGATGCAACTGTAATCTTCTCTCCCATTGGTTTACTCCCCGGCGGTACTTATCACCGCCTATGCCGGTACACATCACCGGTATGCCGGTACA
>JAFGNI010000223.1 GCA_016927095.1 Anaerolineae bacterium
CATCTCTTGGGCCACCTGCGTGCTGACGGCTCCCCATCGTATCAAGCTTGTCTCTGGGACCGCCAGGAGCTCCTGCTTGACCTCGTTCGCATAGGCGATCACCCCGCCCCAGAAGTAGGCTGAGCTGCCTGGAACGGTCGTGATCCAATGGCCGAGCAATCCCCCGGTCGCCGACTCCGCCACGGCCAATCGCCAGTTCCGTCTTTGCAGTGCTTCACCCAGTTGCCTGGTCCAGGCGCTGATGTTGGCTGCCGCCGCGGCACCTACCTCCACATCCTTGGCGTTTGATGCCATGCGTTTCCCCTGTCGCTCAGATGAAGAGCTGGCTGCGTACCATGTTGAGCAGGGAGTTCGCCTGGAGGGAAGCTAGGTTGTAGCAAGCCCCGTCCAGGTGATCTGCCAGCGCTTGTGCTAGACCCTTGTCGTAGTCAGCGCTCTCCATGTTGATCACGACGGACTTGATGTTGTCCTCTTTCAGTTGGTCGGCAATGTGGTAGGCCTCGACCTGCGGCGGCATATCGCTCATTGAGACATTCCCGGCGCCATCAGTGAGGATGACCAGTAAGGGAACCAGCTCCGGGTACTTCCGGAGCTCCTTGCGTATTGTCTCGCGCGCGAGCCAGAGCCCTGCGGCGAGCGGGGTCTTGCCGCCAATCGGCAGGTTGACCAGCATGCGCTTGGCCAGGTCGATGCTGTTGGTGGGAGGCAGCACGAGGGTCGCGCGGTCTTTCTGAAAGACGATCATGCCAACCCGATCTCGGCGCTGGTAGGCGTCGGTCAATAGCGACAGGATTGCCCCCTTCGTGGCCTCCATGCGCTCCGAGACGGCCATCGACCAAGACGCGTCGACGGCGAAGACAATCAGGTTAGCGGAGCGTCGAACGCGTATTTTCTTCTGATAGTCCTCGGGGCGCAGGTGTAGGGCCGGCTCCTGTGCCTTTCCGGTCTCGCGCTCCCGCTGAAAGGGTGCGGCTGCCCGGAAGGTAGCATCAAATGCGAGATCCGATGCGTCTCGAGGCGAAGACTGGAAGCCTGCGTAGCGACCTCGCTTGCGGGTCGTCCGCGTCCGGCTGCGCCGTCCTCCGGTCGACCGCAGCTTCCGGTCCTGAGGCGTCTCCAGTCGCCGGGTGGGGAAGACCTCGCCCGTGTTGATGAACTTCCCGCCTTCCCACCATTTACCCTCGGTGGGCCATCGGGGTATATCCTGTTCGTCAGCTTGTGGTTGAGGCGATGCTGAGGGTTCAGCTTGGTCTTCGCTCGCCTCAACCTCTAGGCTTTTTTTTGCTGGCCGTCCCCTGAGATATCCCCTTCATAGGTCGCCTGTTCGTCCTGAGGCTGGTTCTCTTGAGCGCGGTCGCGCGCCGCGGTCACCATCTTGTCCAGTTGGTCGATCGACGTCTGAACCTCATCGAAGGGACGGCGCTTGAGGCGATGGGGAAGGGCCAGTTCGGCCGCTAGCAAGATATCGCGGTCGGTGACGCGCCTGCGCTCCTCCCAGGCCGCGTGAGCCACTGCGGTCTTCAGGATGACCAGATCGCCGCGGTGACCATCCACCCCGAGGCCGGCCATCATCTCCGCAATCGTGGACATGTCCGCACGGGTATAGCGGACCTCCGGCAGGAGGCGGCGGGCCTCTGAGATGCGCTGCGCCAACACGGTTTCCTGGGGCGCCCACTCCTCATAGAAGGCTTCACGATCCTGCTCGAAAGCCAGATTGCGCTCCATGATGGCCATACGCGCGCGCGCATCGTGGATGCCACCCACGTCAACGCACAACGCAAAGCGGTCCAACAGCTGAGGCCGCAGGTCGCCTTCCTCGGGGTTCATCGTCCCGACCAGGATGAAGCGTGCGGGATGTTGGAAGGAAATCCCCTCACGCTCGACCGTGTTGACGCCCATCGCAGCAGCATCCAGCAGCACGTCCACAATGTGGTCGTCGAGCAGATTGACCTCGTCGACGTAGAGGATGCCGCGGTTGGCGGACGCTAGGACACCCGGCTCAAACCGGCGCTCCCCTTTCTGAATGGCGCGCTCGAGGTCAAGGGTGCCGACGACCCGATCTTCGGTTGCGCCGATGGGGAGTTCCACGAAGGGGACCTGTCGCATCTCCCAGGGGAGGCTCTCCCCGGCGTCTGCGCGACGGCGGCAGTTCGTGCACCAGCTGGCGGGCTGGTCCGGATCACAGTTGAAATCACCATCGGCCACGACCTTGATGTCCGGAAGCAGCGCTGCCAGACCGCGCGCCGCTGTGGACTTGGCTGTGCCCCGCTCCCCACGTATGAGCACGCCGCCGATGCGGAAGTTGATCGCGGTCAGTATAAGTGCCCGCCTCATCCGCTCCTGTCCCACGATGGCGGTAAATGGAAAGACTAAGCGTCCGTTGTCAGTCACACATCCTCCTGCACCGGAGTGCGGTCCAAAGCGCCTCCAGCCGGATTATACCACCGTGACGTGACTTGACACGCTGAGGGCGCTCAATGAGGCTTAACCTAGTCTTAACGTGCCGTTGAAATGGCCATAATCAGCGCTGGCTATAGTACGTCTGAGGGGTAGGTGAACAACGTGAGCTGCAGGGCCTGCTCCCATAAGCGCCGAGGGCGGCATCTCTCGGTGGGTAACCGACAAACGATTACGGACAGGCCCTACCAGCTCCCCTCTAGCGGCGTTTCTGGTAACATGACCCGCCGTGCCGCCGCCGGCACCACACAGGGCCGGGATGTGAAGCAGGATTCTTGGTGACCGTTCATAAACGCCCTGGAACGTGACTGCCGGCGGGCCGGATCAGGGCAAGAGGATATGTGACCTATGGTGATTCCGGATATCGAAGCAGCTGCAATGGCGCCACTCCCCGTGGACCTTTCCTCTTGGCTGGATTTCTGGCATCGCCTTGTCAACATCCGGCTTACCAGTGTGTTCCAGCAGGCACGTGAGGTCTTGTTCGATGATGACTCCCGCCTGGTCTTCTTCAGCGATTCTCATCGGGGTGACCGCAGCAGCACCGACTTGTTTGCGGCGAATGAGACGCTTTTCCTCCGAGCGTTGACCCACTATCACCAGCGCGGCTTCACCTACGTTGAGGTGGGCGATGGCGACGAGCTCTGGCAGAACCATCGTTTCAAGGATGTTCTCCGGTCCCATCGACCCATCTTCGATCTGCTGCATCGCTTCGATCTCCAAAGCCGCCTGCATCTCATCCTCGGCAACCACGATGTGCCGCGATGGCGACAGGATGAGCACAGCAAGGATGGGATGCAGGTAGAGGAAGCATTGACCCTGCGCCATCGCCGGACGGGCCAACGCCTGTTGGTCACCCATGGACATCAGGTCGATCTCAAGAGTGACCTGTTCTCGCCCTTTAGCCGGCTGTTGGTGCGCCACGTCTGGCGCCGGATCCAGCAGTGGGACATCGTCCAGTTCTTCCTGCCGGGACTCCTGACGCGTCACCGGCGACGCCCGCACTACCGCAACATCGAGCGGCGCCTGATGGCTTGGTCCCAGACCAACCACCAAGCGATCATCTGTGGGCACACGCACCGTGCTATGGCTGCTGAAGTCGGAGAGCCGGCCTATTTCAACACGGGCAGTGTCATCGTGCCGGGTATCGCGACGGGCCTCGAGATCCAGGGTGGTGAGATCAGCCTTGTGCGTTGGCGCGCCCATCCTCTGGACCACACGGTGCGGCGTGAGCTCCTCGCGCCGCCGCGCCGGCTTAGCCTCTTCGCCTAGCAACCGTCGATCCCGCCCAGCCCCTCAGCCGGAAGGCCGAAGCGCTTCCCTGCCGTCCATTGATATGCCCCCCTGACGTGCCCGCGACCGGTGGGCACGTGCCATCCTCGCTGAAGCAACCCGGTGGGGTTAAGGCCATCAGCAGGGCTATCGCACTTGGCCAGCTTGCGTCACATGCTCGAATGTAGGGCGGGTAGCCGACCCGCCCCGGCGGCGCAACCGTCGCAGTACAGGAGTAGTGCGAGGCGTACCACACGCTGCAACGTGCCGTCAATGCGGTGGTGAGCCCCGCCGCAAGCCGGCCCTACGAGCCGAGGGCGGGACAGCTTCCCGCCCTACACAGCCAGTTATGCGCCCGATGTTATCAAATGCGATCGACCTCGGGTCGTCAGTTGCTCTCTTCTGGCGCCCGGAGTACACTGGCGCTGTGGAGGCGCACCGGTGGATGATACGAAGTACGCAGTCGGTATAGACTACGGCACGGCATCGGGGCGAGCCGTCTTGGTCGACGTGTCAGACGGCAGCATCGTTGCGACAGCGGTGCACGTCTATGCTCATGGTGTCATCGATGAGACGCTCCCCGGCACAGAGTTGCGTCTGGAGCCGGATTGGGCCCTGCAGGATCCCAGTGACTATATCGAGGTGCTCAAGAGAACCGTCCCCGCTGTCTTGGCCGAGAGCGGCGTTAATCCTGAGGCGGTGATCGGGGTCGGCGTCGACTTCACTGCCTGCACGGTTCTGCCTGTCAGGGCAGATGGTACCCCGCTCTGTTTCCTCCCTCAATGGCGGGACACCCCGCACGCCTGGGTCAAGCTATGGAAGCATCACGCGGCCCAGCCGGAGGCCAACAAGCTGAACGCGAAGGCCAGGGAGATGGCGCAGACGTGGCTAGACCGGTACGGCGGCAAGATCAGTTCGGAATGGTTTTTCCCCAAGGTCTGGCAGACGTTGGACGAGGCGCCCGATGTCTACGCAGCAGCAGACCGCTTCATCGAGGGCGCAGACTGGATCATTTGGCAACTGACAGGCAACGAGACGCGCAACAACTGCACGGCGGGCTACAAAGCCATCTGGTCCAAGAGCCAGGGGTTCCCTCCGGACGCGTTCCTGGCTGCGCTCGATCCCCGTCTGGCGCACGTGATTGACGAGAAGATGTCACGGGATATCCAGTTCCTGGGCGACAAAGCCGGTGAGATCACCGAGACTGCGGCGGCGTGGACGGGGCTGAGGCCTGGGACCGCGGTAGCCGTCGGGAACGTGGATGCCCACGTCTGCGTTCCTGCAGCCACGGTGACGGAGCCGGGGCGTATGGTGATCATCATGGGCACCTCCAATTGCCATATGGTCCTCAGCAAAGAAGAGCACATGGTCCCGGGCATGTGCGGCTACGTGGCTGACGGTATCATTCCCGGCTACTTCGGATACGAGGCCGGTCAGTCCTGTACCGGCGATCACTTTGCTTGGTTCGTGGAGAACTGTGTGCCTGCCGCATACGAGCGGGAGGCTGCCGGGAAAGGCCTCTCCGTGCACGAGCTCCTGGAGGCCAAGGCCGCTGCCCAGAGGTCCGGCGAGCACGGTCTCGTCGCCCTGGATTGGTGGAACGGCAATCGCAGCGTGCTGGTCGACGTGGATTTGACGGGCTTGCTGGTGGGGATGACGCTGGCAACCAAGCCGGAGGACATCTACCGGGCCCTCATCGAGGCGACGGCTTACGGCACACGGATGATCACCGAGACCTTCGAGCAGAACGGCGTCTCTGTGGATGAGATCGTCGCCACAGGCGGGCTCCCGGATCGCAATAAGCTGCTGATGCAGATCTACGCCGATGTCACCGGACGTGAGGTCAAGATCGCAGCCTCAGCGCAGACAGCCGCGCTGGGCTCTGCGATGTTTGGGGCAGTCGCCGCCGG
>JAFGNI010000224.1 GCA_016927095.1 Anaerolineae bacterium
ATGTTCTCCACCGGCACATCGCCTTCTACGGCGTGGGCTGGTGAGAAGATGTAGTTGCCGGCAGCGCCGGCGGCGAGCAACCGGCGGGTCTCCGCCACAACGTCGTCTATAGTGCCATAGGGCAAGGTCTTCTGCGTCGACATCCCGCCGTGGAAGGTCAAACGCTGGCGATACCGGTTCAGAAGATTGTAGACGTCCATCACCTCCGGCTGAAAGGGGTTGAAGCAGTCCAGTCCCAGAGCGATCAGGTCATCAAAGAGCTCATCCACATCGCCGCAGGAGTGGATGAAGACGCGCTTGCCCGCGTCCTTGACCGCGCCGTACATCCGCTTGAGCTGCGGCGCGATGAACGTGTGCCACAGCCGCGGTCCCATCTGCAGACCGCGTTGCTGACCCCAGTCATCACCGAAGTAGACCGCATCGATGTCATAGGTCACGGCCTTCTCGACCTGCGCGATGTTGTAGTCGGCGATGGCACCCAGCAGCTCGTGGACAAAGCCGGGATGGTCATAGAAATCCATCATCAGGTTTGCCATCCCTCGCAGCGTCCACGCCCGCTCATAGAGGCTGAATCCGATGGAGAAGACGCGATACCTGTCGCCGTACTTCGCCAGCTTGCCCGGAATATCCTCGAAGAAGCGCAGATCGTGCGGGTCCGGGAACGTATAGCCCTCAAGCGTCGGGCGGGGCAGCACCTGACCCTCGACGATGCCGATGTCCTTGTCAACACTGCGGTCCCAGACGACGCGGAAGACGTCGCGCACGTGATCCGGTCCAAACGCATCCGCGACGTCATCGAAGAACCCCACGCCGTTCCCCAGCGACAGGATGTGGTTGTCCAGCACCGGTTCCAGGTCATCACGTCCATAGTGCGCTTGCAGCTTCTCCGCCGCCTCCAGCGTGAACCCCATCGACCAGGGCACATACGGCGGTCGCTGTCCGTCCAGCACGGCACAGATGATCTCGCGGTGGGTCATAGTAGCTCCTACTGTGGGCTAGGCCGGCAATGTGGTCCTAACTCGCAAGTCATGAGTCATGGTGTCTCATCGTAGGTGGCAACGCGACCAGCCGTGATGCCTAAGCATGACTCGGGACTTTCGACTGCCGACTGTGCACTATCAACTGCCCACTGCCGTCGTCCCCTACCACAGCTGATGCACGTACTCGCGAATATGCCGCTTGTACACATCCCGCACTGCAGCCATCGTGTCGTCCGAAAGGGCCGGCAGATCCGCCGCTGCGAAGTTCTCTTCCGCTTGGGAGGGACGCTTCGCACCGGGGATCGCGCAGGTGACGGCGTCGAACATCAGGATCCAGCGCAGCGCGAACTGCACCATCGAGATGCGCTCCGGGCAAACCCCTTCGAGCTCGGCGACGGCCTTGAGGCCCACGTCGTAGGGCACACCGGAGAAGGTCTCGCCTTTGTCGAAGGCCTCGCCCTCGCGGTTGTAGGCACGGTGATCGTCGGCATCAAAGGTCGTGCTGGGCGTCATCTTGCCCGTCAACAGACCCGAGGCCAGCGGCACCCGCGCGAGGACGCCGATGTTGTGCTGTTTGGCCTGCTCGAAGAAAAGCCCGGCAGGCCGGTGACGGAACATGTTGAAGATGATCTGAACCGTCGCCACGTTGGGGTAGGCGATGGCCTTCAACGCCTCCTCCACCTTCTCCACACTGACGCCGTAGTGCTTGATCTTGCCCGCCGCCACCAGGTCATCCATCACGCCAAAGACCTCGGGGCGGTAGTAGACGTCCGTTGGGGGACAGTGGAGCTGCACCAAGTCGAGCGCCTCAACGTCCAGGGTCTTGAGGCACCGCTCCGCGTAGGCCGTCAGGTTCTCAAGGTTGTAGCTGTCCGCCGTGTGGGGATTGGAGCGCCGCCCGATCTTCGTAGCAATGATGATCTCCTCGCTGCGCTCTCTTCGTAGCTTTGCCAGCAGCCGTTCGCTTTTCCCGTTGCCATAGACGTCGGCGGTGTCGAAGAAGTTGACGCCCATATCCACCGCGGTGTGCAGGGCCGCGATTGACTCCGCGTCCTTAACCGGCCCCCACGAGCCCCCGATGGCCCAGGCACCGAAACTCACTGCTGATACGTTGTAGCCGGTACGACCGAGTTTACGGTATTGCATAGTGGTCTCCTTTCGCATGTCTTTCGTATGGTACGTGGCTAATCTTGGCTTCACGATTCACCGGACGATACTTCAGTCATGAGTCTTGGTTGATGTACGTGCGCGATGGTGGCTCGCGCACACAACCTCGATGCGCAACCATGAATCAGGACTCAAGACTTTCGACTCCCCTGATGTGAGGATTCCCTACCAAGCGCGCCGCTCCCCCTACCGCCACCCACGCCGCCACTGCTAGCAGCCCCGCCGCCAGGAAGAAAGCCGGCTCGGGCACCTCCCCCCAGAGGACGAAGGCCATCAAGCCGGCGAAGACGAACTGCCCCATATTGATGATGCTGACGATCTGACCGCGGAAGTGCTTCATCGCGTAGTTGACGAGCGAGTGACCGATGACGGTTGGGATGATGCCCAATCCCAGGATCAGGAGTACCTCCCGCCCGGAGTAGACCTGCGCGAATGGGTTGAGGAAGAACAGAGCAACGATCATGCTCATAACAGCAGCGACCGTATAGAGCGGCACCAGATAGAGCAAGACCGTCGGGTGGTGCCGGTTGCGCCGTCCCAGGGTCATATACAGAGCATAGAACAGCATCGACCCGAAGGCAATCAGGTCCCCGGCGAAGTAGGTAGAGCTCAGGTTGAGATCGGACACCGTCACCACGCCCACCGCCGTCAGAGCAATGACCGTGGCCACAATCTCATTGCGCCGCAGGGGCTCGTGGGCCAACCACAGCAAGAAGAAGGGCATCGCCAGCGGCACAAGGTTGACGATGAAGCTGGCGTTCGCCGTCGGCGTCATGCGGGCCCCCACCACCCACGACATCAGGTGGATGGCGAGGACGACACCGGGAACCACGGATGCTTTCAGGTGATCGAAGGTATAGGTGCCGCGGCAATGGCGCAGGTCGCGCACAAAGAGTGGCGTTAGCACGATGGCGGCCACGAAGAGCCTGAGCGACGACAATAGCACCGGATGCACGGTGCTTGCCTTAATCATTATCACAGCGGTGGAAGCAGAGAAGACACTGAAAAGCAGCAGCAGGATGTTGAGCAGCAAAGCGACTCCCCTTAGGACATCCGGCAGCGGTCCCAAGATAAGGCCACAGACCGGCAACACCATATCTGCCGTGGATTATAAACGGATCAGGGCGGGAAGGAAAGCTACGGCTTGACAGGTCCTGGCGTTGGGTCTATTATTTCATTGAGTGTAGTATGTGCACCAACGACATCCTTGCCGATCTGTGCACCACGTTGGCCATCGCTAGTATCAGTAAGGAGAATAGATGACAGAAACTGAACCCACAATTGACCTGGCGGACCTCTTCGAAGAAGCCGCACGCGCCGTCGCAGAGCACAAGCAGGAGATCAACGAGCTTGACGGCTACAACGGCAACCACGGCGACAATATGGTCGCCAACGTGAACGCAATCGCCAGCACACTGCGCGCCCACCAGCAAGAGCGGCCCACAGAAGCCCTCAAGTCCGCGAGCTGCAAGATGGCAGAGGGCGGAGCCGGCGGCACAAGTCAGTACTACGCGAAGGGGCTGCAAACTGCGGCAGAGAGACTCTCGGACAAGGAGAGACTCAGCGCGGCTGACGGTATGACGTTGATCCAGACCCTCCTCGGTGCCCTTCCTAGGGAGGGCTATCCGCAGCCTCAGGAGGCGTCACCCACCGTGCTGGATATGCTCACGGCCTTTTCCGGCAGCGGGCAGCCGGCGCAGCAGGCGCCACCGGCGCCCCAGGCGTCTCAGGCCGGCGGACTCCTCGACGCCCTGATGGGGCTATCGGGAGCTCAGGCAGCACCGGCGGCGCAGCAACCCGCCCCGCAGCAGACCGCGGACCCGCTGGCGGGTCTCCTCGGGATGCTGACCGGCGCTGAGACACAACCACCAACCCCACCCCAGACAACAGAGCCCGCAGACGACGCTGGCCTGGACCTCGGTGACGTGATCGAGACACTGCTCCCGGCAGGGCTGGCCTATCTGCAGGCTCGCCAATCGGGAGCTGACGGCGCCCAAGCCGGCCAAGCCGCGTTGATGCAGGCGCTCTTGGGCGGCCAGCGCCCCCAACCCAGCACCTCGCGAGATGCCGCAGGCATGGTCATCGCGCAGAGCATGCTCAGAGCTGTCCTGAAGCGGAGAGCGTAAACCATCACCTTTCACGATAGGAGACGAAGTATGGCAAAGAAAGCTGAACAGAAGGAAAAGAAGGGGCTTCTTGGCAAGGCGCTTGACGCGGTCACCTCCCGAGACGAAAAGGCCGAGGCCGAGGGGGCTGCCGAGGCAGCCGCCGCTGCCAAGCGTGAGGCTGCCCGCGAGGAGGCCAAGCGTCAAATCGCTGAGGCGCAGGCACAGGCGGACAAGCGCAAGGCGGAGCAAGCTGCAGCCGCCGTGGAGGAGGCTCAGGCGAAAGTAGCCGAGCTCAAGGCCAAACTGGAAAAGATGGAAGCCGATGCCAAGGCTGCCGAGTTCAAGGCAGCCCTCAAGGCCAAGGAAGAAGAGGCGCAGGCCAGACTCGAGGCGTTCAAGGCAGAAGCCGCGCAAAAGGCTGAGGAAGCCAAGCCCCGCACCTACGTCGTCAAGGGTGGCGACAGCCTCAGCAAGATCGCCAAGGAACAGCTCGGCGATGCCAGCCGCTGGCCCGAGATCCACGAGATGAACAGGGACCAGATCCCCAACGCCAACCTGATCCGCGTTGGTCAAGAACTGAAGCTGCCCAAGGC
>JAFGNI010000225.1 GCA_016927095.1 Anaerolineae bacterium
CGACATGGACAACTTCTTCGCCCGCGACCCCGCCGTCCAAGGCTTCACCTTCCTCGTCACCGGGAGCGTCGTCTGGGCCACCACCTGGCTGCGCCGCCGCATGACAGATACCTGAATCAGAGACGATGGGGTTACGGGATTCCACGGATTGGCTCGCCACGCAGTCTATGTGGCCTCAGGACCGTGAGCCTCGCCGGCCCAAGCCTTCCGCCAGGGCATCCAACCGTTTGTAGGTGCGACTTCAGTCGTTGCCCGCTAGCAACGCGCCCGGTGTCCGAATTGCGGATGACACGGACCAACGGGAGCTCCGAATGGAGGTCACGTTGGCCGGTCACCCATAATCGCCCCGCCGACCCGCGCACACGGACCGCGGGCATCTTGCCCGCATGCGCACGGCAGTACCCTCGCATCGGCCCATGCATCTGCGCACACCGAGCCCGCGCAGATCGTCCAAAGACCATGCCTCGCAGCACCCACATCCGGGCGACGCAGGAAGTCTCGCTGCCGGACGGCATAGCCACGGGACCTCTACCCAAGCTCAGGGTCTGCGCACCACCAACGGGAGATAGACCCGCCGCCCCCAAAGACGACCGTGGATGTCGCTCGCGCCGAAGAGCCCCCCCTCGGCCCACGCGGTCAGGAAATCCCCGCGCTGCCCGGGAGCGACCGCCGGATGCGCCGAGAACGCACCGCCCAGCCATTGAACAGGCCCCCAAACCGTCGCGTCCGCCGCGAGCTCGCGACCGCGGATCCCCGTGTTGGCATCGAAAGGCGACTCGAACTGCTCGGCCCAACTGACGAGGTAGTGGCGGTTCGACGTGTTGGCCGCAATGGCCGGGGCCACCTGCTCCCGGCCCACGTTGGAGACGATCACCACGTTGCCGAGCTGCGCTGTCGGATCGAACGCCATCCGGCCCGGCACGTAACGAGCGTAGATGTCACCCTCCGCCGGTGTATGGCGGAGCTCCCACGCGACCACGTAGCCCCCGTAGTTGGCCACGGTGGGCAGCGCCGCCACGGCGGGCGCCCACTCGTCCGGCGTATGGTAGCCGATCAGATACGCCGGGTCCGACAGAACCCCCCCGGTGCGACTGAGAATGCGACCCAGGATGTCATAGTTGGGCGCCACCTTGTCGTGCCAGGTGGTGGCGACCAGGTACTCATTCCGGCTGAGATTGTAGGCGATATCGGGTTGGCTGTAGCTGCGCGTCGTCGTGCCCTGGTCGATGATGAAGTTGTCCCCCGCATACGCCCCCCCGTTGGTCAGCACCTGGCCCTCGATATCCGACGACACGGAGGCGACGACGTGGCGCTCCCAGACGACGATGAAGCGGTGATCGCTGGGATTCGGGTTGGTGGCGTAGGCGATCGCCGGCTCAAAGCAGTCCTTCAGCGCCGCGCCGCCGGTCAACTGCACGCTGCCGTAATCCGGACCGCCGGGGGCAAAGGGCTTGCCCCGGATGGTGACGCGGGTGCCTGTGTCGTGCTGCCACACGACGTAGTAGTCGTTGTCTTGGCTGTTGTAGGCGACATCGGGGTGGCTGCGGAGGGCACCGCCGCCCACCTCGACCTCATAGTTGCCCAGCCATCGCCCATCGGCGGCGACGCGGGTGGCCCAAATACTGCCGGGGTTGGTGGCGCCCTCCGTCTGCCAGACCACGAGATACTCGCGCGCCTGGCTGTTGTAGGCAATCGCCGGTCGGGCCACGTTGGCCGTGAGGTCGGCGACCGTGAACTCGGTGCCGACAGGCCCGCCACCGTCGGAGCCGGCAGCCGTGACCAACAAAGGATGCTGCAGCTGCGTCACGGGCTGTCGATCAACCCCAGGTGGGGGCTCGGCGGCGGATGCAATCGTGGGGACGACCAGCAACATCATCACGATGCAGACCAAAACGCGCGCAAAACGGTCCATCCCGGTCATGGGGCCTCCTTATCGCTCGTATGGCTCAGTGCGGACAAGGGAGAAGGGACAGACATCATAGTAATACCACCGCCCAATTGCGCAACAGCGTCTCGGCGTCGCGGATCGCCTGCAGGCCAAGCAACCAAGGCCGGTCTCCCGGCCCCCCGCCCTGCCCACCCAACGCTTGCGACGGATCCCAATCAGAGTCATGGCATAGAACCCGCCTGCGCAGACGAGATGCGCACGACCTGCTATGCTGCTTTGTGCATAACCCATAACCAGGTACAGTTCAATCATCGATACGCCTGCACATCCGGTCACCCCAGCGCACGGCACGCGGGCAGGACATCGACGTGACGGACCGCGCGACCTGCTGAGGCAGGACCTATCTCGCCGCGACATCTGGCACCTCTGCGAAAGCGACGCCCAGGGCGTCCCGAACCGGCGGCGTCGAGCCAGCCAGAGCGCAGCGGCGCACACAGAGCAGGAAGGCACAAGAGTGCACGAGAGGAGGCTGCGAGATGAAGACACTTGAAGGCAAGATCGCCCTCGTCACCGGCGCAAGCCGGGGCGTGGGCAAAGGCATCGCGCTGGGTTTGGGCGAGGCCGGCGCCACGGTCTACCTCACCGGGCGCACCGTCACCGAAGGCCAGGGCGCCGTGAACCTGCCGGGCACCATTCACCAAACGGCAGAAGCCGTTGACAGCCTCGGCGGTCGCGGCATCGCCGTGCGCTGCGACCACACCGACGACAACGCGGTGCGTGCCCTCTTCCGCCGCCTCCAGGACGAACAGGGGCGGCTGGACATCCTCGTGAACAACGTCTGGGGCGGCTACGAGTTCTACAACGACGGGACCGAGTTCTGGAACGAGCAAGGGTTCTGGACCGTCCCGCTCTCGCGCTGGGACAGATCCTTCGCTGCCGGCGTCCGCGCGCACTACGTCGCCAGCTGCCTGGCCGTCCCCCTGATGCTGCCGCAACGGTCGGGGCTGATCATCAACATCTCCTTCTTTGCGGCGCAACGGGACGACAAGGGCGTAGCCTACGGGGTGGCCAAGGCTGCGGACGATCGGATGGCGGCCTGCATGGCTCATGAGCTGCGCCCACACAACATCGCCGCCGTAAGCCTCTATCCCGGCCTCGTGCGCACCGAGAGCGTCATGAAAGCGGCCGAATTCTTCGACCTGGCCAACTCGGAATCCCCGCAGTTCATCGGGCGCGTCATCGCCGCCCTGGCGACCGACCCCGGCCTGATGCAGAGATCGGGGCGCGTCCTCGTGGCGGCGGCTTTGGCGCGGGACTACGGCATCCGGGATATCGACGGCACCCAGCCTCGCCCCCTCACCGTCGCCGACCTCTGAGCCCCGGGACGACGCCGTGAGGTGGAACAACCAACGGACCGCGGGCATCCTGCCCGCCCCGGGCCGCCGTGTTGGGGACGGCCGCAGGCGCGGCGCTGCACAACAAGGCAACCC
>JAFGNI010000226.1 GCA_016927095.1 Anaerolineae bacterium
CCTGGCTCTCCCCGATCAGGAGGCGCAGCACGTTGGGGATAGCCATATCCCGGTTGCCCGCGCCATAGCCGACCTGCGCTAGCGCCATCTCGGGGATTGGGCCAAAGTCATCGCCCAGCGAGGCCATGAGGGCCGCGCCCGTTGGGGTGACAGTCTCGACGTTCATCGGGCTGCCGACCACGGGCACGCCCTTCAGGAGCGCCACGGTCGCCGGCGCCGGTAGGGGGATGCGCCCGTGCGCACCGCGGATGAACCCCCGTCCCAGCGGCACGGGAGAGACGACAACGCGCTCGATGCCCAACGCCTGCAGTCCCACCAGCGCCCCGACGACGTCGACGATCGTGTCGACGCCCCCGAGTTCGTGCAGGTGCACCTCCTCAAGCGACGTGCCGTGGATGCCGGCCTCCGCCTCCCCGATCTTGCGGAAGATGGCGATGGCCTTCGTCTTGATCTCCGTATCTAGGTCACTGTCCGCCACCACCTTGATGATGTCGCCAAGGTGGCGCTCCGGGACATCATCGGCGACGATCACGTCGACCTTGGTGGCGCTGAAGGCATTCTTCGTCACCCGCCGCGCTTGGAGATCGAAGTCAGGCAGGTGCAGGGCATCCAAACGCGCCTTGAGCTCAGAAAGCGGCAGCCCGGCGTCCACCAGCGCACCCAGAATCATGTCCCCACTGGCGCCCGCGATACAGTCAAAGTAGGCAGTTTTCATCGGCGTAAGCTCTCCTCAAGAGAATGAAAGAATGAGTGAATCGGCGAATGAGCGAGCAAGCGATAAAGCGAGAAAGCGACAGAAGCGAATGCGCGACTGCTGCCCCTCACCTTTGTAGTTCACCGCAAAACTCAGCAAATGTAGCGTGGACCGGTGTTTGATTCGCTCATTCTCCATTCGCTGATTCGCTTCTCGCTTTATCGCTTGCTCGCTTTCCCGTCCATCTGCCGCAGCATCAGGTGCGCGAACACCGCCGCGCCGTAGCCGTTATCGATGTTCACCACGCTGACGCCGGAGGCGCAGGAGTTGAGCATCGTCAACAGGGGAGCGACGCCGCCGAAGTTGACACCGTAGCCCACGCTGGTCGGTACCCCTATGACGGGCGCCGGCGCCAAGCCGGCGACGACGCTGGTCAGCGCCCCCTCCATCCCCGCGATAGAGATGATGACGGTGGCGTTCATCAGGCGGTCGATCTCGCCCAGGATGCGGTGCAGGCCGGCGACGCCGACGTCGTAGGCGCGTTCCACCCGGTGACCGAGAAACGCCAACACTTGCGCGGCCTCCTCGGCGACCGGCAGGTCCGAGGTGCCGCCGCAGACGACCATCACGTAGGGCGCATCTGCCGCAGGGGCCGGCAGCTCCGCCCGAGAGAGCGTGACCAGCCTGGACACCGGATCGTAGACGGCCTCGGGGATCTCGGCTTGGATGACCTGAGCCATTTCCGGCGAGACACGGCTGCCCAGCACCCGGTCGTGGTGTGCCCAGAGGCGGCCCAAGATCGCAGCGGCCTGCGCGGCGGTCTTGCTCTCACAGAAGACGACCTCCGGCATGCCGTTTCTCAGCGCGCGGTGGACATCGAGCCGCGCGTAGTCCTCGAGATCATCGAAGGGCAGCGTGCGCAGTCGCGCCAGCGCCGCCTCGACGTCGACACCTCCCTGCTGCACGGCAACGAGCAACTCCCGTAGTTTGTCAGCGTCCATGCGTATCCAGCACCTTATTCATGCTTCCGGACCGGAAGCCGCTAAGATCCAATGTGACATAAGTGTAGCCTAGGGCTTCGAAAGCGGTCACGAGAGAGAACCGGTGGTCCAGGACCCTCTCGAAATCCTCCACGGGGACCTCGATGCGGGCGACGGTGTCGTGGTGGCGCACGCGTAACTGCCCGAAGCCGAGATCCTTCAGAATCTGCTCGGCCTCACCAATCTGGCGCAGCGCTTCCTCCGTGATCGGCGTGCCGTAAGGGATGCGAGAGGCTAGGCAGGCTGTCGACGGTTTGTCCCAGGTGGGCAGGCCCAGCTCCCTGGAAAGCGCCCGGATCTCCGCCTTGGTGAAACCGGCGATCTGGAGCGGGCTTTGCATCCCGCACTCCCGTGCTGCCCGCTGCCCGGGCCGGTAATCGCCCAGGTCGTCCACGTTGGAGCCATCGGAGACCACACGATAGCCGTGCTCGGCGGCATAGGCTTTGAGCGTCGCGCAGATACTGGCCTTGCAGAAGTAGCACCGGTCCGGTGTGTTCGCCAGAACCTCGGGGGAGAGGTGGCTGGAGGCCTCCAACACCACCACGCGCGCACCGAGTGTCTCTGCGACAGTCAGTGCGTCATTCAGCTCCGTCGTGGTCATCAGGGGCGAGGAGACAAAGACACCCACGGTCCGGTCTCCCAATGCATCAGAGGCTGCCTTCAGGAGGAAGGCGCTGTCCACGCCGCCGGAATAGGCGACGAGCACGCTCTCCATCGACGCCAGCGTTGTCTTTAGAGCCTCGTACTTCTCCCACAATTCGGTGGTCTGTTCCGTCATCGATGCGATCCTATTCCTATCGATATGGGCACACCAAAGGGCAACCACGGGGGCTGCCCTTTTCGCTTGGTTTTGTAAACAATCATCATTATTATGACACAAAGCGCTGCGTTGCCAAGCAGCCGAAGCCCGACTAGTTTCTGCGCGTGCGGGCCTTGAAGCACGGGATGCAGTAGGGTTCGCCCTGCAGCAAGCGGATGCGCGTCTCCATCGTCGCCTCCCCGCAGCCGGCGCAGATCACCGACGGGTGGATCCGCGCAGCCTCGGGGATATCCGGCTCGACGGTTCGGACCTCGAAGAGCGCCTCCAGTGGCGCCGCCAGCAGCTGTTGTATCCGTTGGTCCCGATCCAGGGGGGGGCCGCCTGCAGTATCAGGTCGCAGGGAAATGCGGATCGCTTTGCCGTCCGACCGGCGGATGAAGGTGTAGGCATTCTTGCCGTAGTTCTTGTAGATCAGGTTGCCCTTTCCGAAGGTGCAACCGGTCAGGTACTGGATGGCGTCGACGCTGCAGTTGTCGGTTTCCACGATGGCGATGACCTCCTCGTCTGCTGCGTGCGGTCCGATCTCGCGCAGTGCTAGCTCTGCCGCCCGGATGCCGATGGTCAGCCCGGGACAACTGTGCCCGTGGAAACGTCTGGCGCCTTCGATGTCGAGGTGCATACATGCCCTTTCTATGTTGCGCGTAGCTGATTGTTGCGCCTGAGGCCCCGCTGCCAACAAAAAGAGCCGCAAAGGCGTGGTGCCCGGCATCGTGCCGGGTCTGGCCTTCATGGCCCCTTCGTCGTTCTGGGTGATGAG
>JAFGNI010000227.1 GCA_016927095.1 Anaerolineae bacterium
GATGATTGCACCATGCAGAGTGCGGTGTCCATCGATGTCTACGATGACACCGGTCACGCACTGACGCTTCACCCTGGTGATACCTTGACCATCGAGTACCGTGCGGTGCCCATCCTCTATCAGGGTATGCCCGAGGTGCACGCCATTGGCGCCACACCGGTCACGGTCAACTACCTCGCCGAAGGGACCGGGCATCTGGGGACCTTCGCAAGGCCCTGCGTGCTGGTGGGCGACGAGACGCTTAGCGACGCCGTGACAGCCCACCGCGCTGCCTCGGACTACCTGATCATTACCAATCCCCGCGCGCTCTTCGCCGACAACCCGCGCCGGTCCGATGTGGACGTGCTCCTCAGCGCCGTAGCTGACCTCGCGTCGCTCAAGTCGGGGATCCTGGGCTACCTGACGTACTCCGCCTCCTGGTCCGGCGTCGACGCTACCATCGACGCGTGGGGTCGCGGGATGCGCAGTAGCGACGGGACGCCGGGGGATTACCTCCACGACGGCTATTTGCTCATTGTCGGCGAGATCGAGATCGTCGCGGCTGCGACGCTCACCGCAGGTGCTTTGTACAACATCCCTCTCAGTGATGCCCTCTATGCTGACACCTATGCCAATATGACCGACCCCGAGCTGATGGTGGGGCGGATCATCGGCAACAACGCGCTCGAGCTCCTCATCCCGGTGAACACGATTCTCAGCCTGCACCGCGGCACAGCGGGTTATGGCTTCGACCGTTCCCACGCCTTCGTGATGAGTGGCTTCGACATGGGCCGGTCAGGGGAGAGCGATGACATCGACATGGATCAGGAGCGATGGGATGTGACGTGGTATCTTGAGGCTGACGGTACCACCGTCACGCAGCTTGATACGGCTGACTACGCAATTTCGCGGACCCTCTCCGTGGCAGCCATCATCGCGTCACTGCCCGACCAGGACATCGTCCACATCGCCGGGCACGGGAGTCCGTGGCATATTGACGATCTCGCTGAGTGGGATCTCACGCCGCACCTTGACCCCTTTGGGAGCGCCAGTCCCTTCGTCTATGGCTCGGCCTGTCTATCGGGTAGATATGCGCTGAGCTATGATCGCCCTATCGTCACCGGCCTTGCAGAGAGATTCCTGCGATGCGGCGCGGCGGCCTATCTCGGTTCGACGCAGGTCTCCTACGATCCCGCTAACCGCAATATCGCGGGCAGCATCTACGCCCACTGGGATTCCGGGCGGTCCATCGGCTCGGTGGTCAAGGAGGTGAAGATCTCCCGCGGGACCGGCGCCTGGTGGTGGCAAGAGGACTACTGGGCGATGGCGTACCAGCTTTTCGGCGATCCCCAACTGGGGCTGGACGTGTACATCGCGCCCAGTGCCATGCCGGCTCTGCAGCCACAGCCCGCCGGTGTGCCTCCCACGATCACCGTCGCCATCCCTGACTACCAGATCGACCAATACGAGGATGGCGACATCCAGGTTCGGATTCCGGATGGCTTCTGGCTGCAGGTGCCGGGCCAACCCATGGTTCCTACCTACGACTCTACGCTTCCCATTCCCGCCGGAGAGCGGGTACAGGACGTGGTCCTGGCGAGCCGGTCGGGCTTGAGCACGACCACGGGGTTGGAGATACCGAGTTACGACCCGAAGGTCGCCGGTCCCGCTGCCCTCGCTGACGTCGCCCCGCCCGATGACGTCGCATGGTGGCCTGACCGGGACTTTGAATGGCACGTTAGCGATAACGCTGACGGTTCCTCGGAGTTGTTGATCCGCATCACCCCGTTCTTTTACAACCCGCTCACGACGGACGTCCGCTTCTACAGGGACTACGCCTTTGCCATCGAGACCGCGCCCAGCACCGTCCAGATCGTCCGGCTGGAGACGGATCAGGATGCCTATGCGCCCAATACGCCGGTGGCGATCGCATTGGCGTCTCACAACTCGGCTGCGGAAGAGGACATCACGGTCAGTGCGATGATCAAGGCGCTGGGGTCCGGCGAGGTCGCCGGCGGGCTGCCGCTGCGCAGCCTCAAGGCGCTCTCCGGTCTCGGGACGCTTTCCCTCGCCTGGAACACCGCGGCCCATCCGGCGGGCGACTACGTCCTGGAGGTTGAGATCCGCGATGCGACGGGGGAGCTCCTGGACCGCGCACTCACGAACTTCAAGGTGGGCATCCTGTCCATAGCAACGGCGAACTGGACCGTTCTGCCGGCGATTTTCCGTCCTGGCGATGACATTACGCTCAGCTTCGACGCGCAGAACACCGGCACGCACGCCATCACGGCGACAGCCGTCATCGAGGTTCTGAGCCCTACCAGCGGCACGGTGGCATTGTTCAGCCAGGAGATCGTCGACCTAGCACCCGGCGGGGGCGTACCTGTGACCGCGTCCTGGGACACGCCGGCGGCGCCCGAAACCTTCTATGCCGTCACCGCCTACGTGCAATACGATTCGACGACGACGCCACTGCTGACCGCCACTCTGCGTCCGTGGCAGCGCTGTTTCCTGCCTGTTGTCACGAGGTGATCCAGTCGGGCACCAGGCGGCGCAGCCGGATCGGTACAAGCAAGTCGGCAGGTGCTACATGAGGCCAGGAGAACCTCACGTAGCCTGCGCTGTTCACCTTGTAGGGCGGGAAGCTGTCCCGCCCCTGGCGCGAGGCGACAGCCGTGCAGTTGGCGCCTACACCCGGCGGCCCCTGCGCAGCCGGGGCGGGACAGCTTCCCGCCCTACACCCAAGTCTATGACTGTCCCTCAGGCAGTGCCTCGGGTATAATACGTCCCCAATCGTTAGCCCGTGCCTGAAGGCACCTGGAGGAGTCCTATATGGTTTGGTCTTGGGTCGCTAGTATCGTCGCCGCCTATCTGCTCGGATCGATCCCGCCCGGGATCTTCTGGGGGTGGGTCCTCAAGAAGATCGATGTGCGCCGCCACGGCAGTGGGCGCACCGGGGGCACGAATGTCTGGCGCACAGCAGGGTTTGTCCCTGCCCTGTTGACAGCGATCTTCGATGCGCTCAAGGGCGCCGCTGCCGTCTGGGTCGCCCAGGCGCTGGGCCTCCCCGGTTGGGGGCAGGCGCTGGCGGCGGCGCTGGCGGTCGTGGGCCACAACTACTCGTGCTTCCTCAGCTTCCGTGGCGGGGCCGGGACCGCGACCAGCGTGGGCGCTGCGGCGATCCTGTGGACGCCCAGCCTGGCGGTCCTTCTCGTCGCGGGCATCGTTGTCGGCCTTCTGGTCGGCCACGCCTCGGTGGCCTCTATCACCGTCGCGTTGCTGCTGCCGGTGATTTTCCTTTTGCAGGGCAACTTCCCCGCCGTCGTGGCCTTCGGGTTGCCCGCGATGCTCCTGACGCTCTGGGCGCTCAGGCCCAACATCGCGCGCCTCCGCCGCCGCGAAGAGCGCTTCCTGCCCATCTTCAAGGACAAAGCACCGCCGATCCGACTCTCGGATCATCCGTAATACAACAAGAACGCGGCGCCGGATGATCATCCAGCGCCGCGTCCACGAAAAAGAGGCAGACCCGCCGTGCCGTGTACCGTTGGCTTTGACCCATTTAAGGTCAAGTGGGCACCCGCCGGACAAGTAGACCTTACCCGAAGGCTAACGCCTTATTGGCCGGACGACGGCTCCCTGTTTTACTGATGTTGGCTCAACCCCATATCGGTCGCACGCACACGGCAGGCTCATCTACAGGATAGCATAGGTTTGTGTGCTTGACAAGGGGGTCTTGCTTCGAAAGTCTCGAGTCGAAAGTCACGTCGGCCTCTGAGGCGGGCCTGGAGCCACCGGTCGGGGCCACCATGACTCGTGACTCCA
>JAFGNI010000228.1 GCA_016927095.1 Anaerolineae bacterium
CAAGACGAGACAGGTGAGATGGAGATCCGGGCTATCTCGATGTTGATGGGCGAGCTCTTCCTTAAGCGGCTGGATCCTGCCGATCGCGATGGCACTCTGTTGCTGATCACCGCCGACCACGGACAGATCAAGACTCCGAAGTCCGCAGTCGCGGTATATACGGAGCATCCCCGCCTGAAGGAGCTACTCTGGATTGCACCGATGGGTGAGAGCCGCGTGCCCTTCTTCTACGTGCGCAACGGCGCTTATGATGAGGCGATGGCCTATCTGCAGGACACCTTTGGGGAGCAGTTCTGGTTTGCGTCACGGGAGCAGGTGCTGGAGAGCGGCCTGTTGGGGCCAGGGCCGCTCTACGAAGAGGTGCCGTTCCGGTTGGGCGACATCATTGGTTTCGCGAAGGGTGACCATGCCTTCGGATGGTCAAAGGAAGATGCGGAGAGGCTGGTGGGTCGGCACGGTGGTCTGACACCTGAAGAGATGCTCGTCCCACTTCTAGCCCTACGACTAGACGCCTAAACTCAGAGAGGAAAGGGTATGCAGCACATTTGCGTGATACTGGTCGGATTGGGGAACTTGGGGCGACGCTTCTGTGAGATCGTGGACGACAAGTCGGCGTTCCTGGAGCGGCTCTACGGACTGAAGCTGCGGCTAGTGGGGGCTGCGGACAGCCGGGGCGCAGCCTACAGTGCTGACGGCCTCGATTGGGCCGCTGTTGCCGAACTTAAGGCCCGTGGTGGGACGATCGCTGACTACCCGGTAGCGGGGCAGTCCGGATGGGGCGCGGTGGATCTGGTTAAGGCTGCCGACGCCGATCTGCTGTTGGAGGCATCGCCGGTGAACCTCGCCCAAGGCGGGGAGCCCGGCCTTTCCTGCGTCCGCGCCGCGATGCAGAAGGGCATGAACGTCGTCATGCCCAACAAGGGACCGCTGGTCCTGGCCTTCCGCGAACTTCACGAGCTGGCGAGAGCCAACGGGGTCGCGCTGCGCTACGACGGCACGGTGGCGGGGGGGCTTCCCGCGCTCAACGTCGGCTGCCGGGACCTGCGCGGTGCCCGGGTGCGGCTGTTGGAGGCTGTGCCCAACCTTGTGACCGGCTATGTGATGGATATGCTGGCCGACGGGGTTCCGTGGGACGAGGCTACATCGCGGGCCCGCGCCGAGGGCGTGCTGGAAGCCGACGCGTCTTGGGACCTGGACGGGTGGGACGCTGCAGCCAAACTGGTGATCATGGCCAACGCTGTGTTGGGCTGCAACGCGCGGTTGGAGGACGTGGCGCGTGCAGGCATCAATGCCGTCGTACGTGATGAGCTGCGCGCGGCACTTGATCGCGGCGAACGGTACCGTCTCCTGGCCCGGGCGGAGCTGCTACACGACGGTTCCTACGCGTTGTCGGTGACGCCGCTGCCGCTGCCACCGATGCACCCGCTGGGGCGACTGGGACGCAAGCAGATGGGGGTGCTCTACAGCACAGACCTATATGGGACGATCACGTTGCTGATCGACGAGCCCAATCCCATTCCGTCCGCCGCGTCGATGTTGCGCGATCTGCTGGATATCTACGTGGACGATACGTCTACGATAGCGGTGTGGGGGGCAAGCGCATGAACGAGAAGCAGAAAGGTTTGTTCCGCATTGCAGTGGGTCTGCTGATTGCCGGTGTAGCACTGTTGGCGGTGGCCGGGGCACTGGGGGGTGGGCTTGGGGCCCTGTTCGGGGCCGCGCCCACATCGCCGACCCCGACATCTACACGCACACCGACGGTCCCGCCGACTGCGACGCTTCTACCCACAGCGACGGATACGGTTGAGCCCACGACAGCGCCACCAACGCCATCGCCAACCGACACGGACGTACCAGAACCGACCGCCACGGCATCTCCGGTGCCGACGGAGACGCCCGAACCCACAGAGACCACTGTGCCGGCGGAGGTCGCCAGCGAGACGCCGCTGCCTGCTACGCCGACATCCACGACGGCGCTGAGCGAGACAACGTTGGTGGCCGCTGGTCCTGTCGCGGAGTACGGGTCTGTCTTTGAGAACCGGGTATGGGTAGGCCTTTACGGGACGCCCGCTGGGCGCGGGTTGGGCATCCTCGGTACGGCGCCGGCGACGAATACTGTCACCATGACTGTGCAGCAGGCGCTCGCCTACCAAGTGCACTTGACCGGGACACAGGTCGTTCCTTTTTTCCACATGGTCACGACGATTGCAGACCCTCATCCAGGAGCCGACGGCGACTACGTCCATCGTGTCACCACGACGACGATCCAGCTGTGGATCGACGTCGCGCGTAGACACGGCCTTCTGAGCGTGCTTGACATCCAACCCGGTCACAGCCCGATCGCGACAGAGCTGGCCTACGTGAGCCCTTTCCTGCACCAGCCGGGGGTCCATCTGGCAGTTGACCCGGAGTTCCTGATGCTCGACGGGGTATCGGTTCCCGGGCAGAGGATCGGCACGATGACGGGGGACCTGGTCAACACGGTGCAGGCGTGGCTCAACGGGGTCGCCGAAGCGACAGGCGAACGCAAGGCATTGATCATCCACCAGTTTGATGACCGTATGTTCAGCGGCAAGGAGGCCCTGGTGGACTACCCCCTTGTGGATCTGGTC
>JAFGNI010000229.1 GCA_016927095.1 Anaerolineae bacterium
CATACCATCGACATCCTGACCCGCCGGATCACAGACCCGTCATGGCCTGAGTTCGCTGAACCCGTGGATCACTACGAAGGCGTACCGAACGTGCGGATCTTACGCGTACCAGCAGGTCCCGGCGAATTCCGCCGCAAGGAACTGCTCTGGCCTCACATCGTGCGCGACTGGGTGCCCAACATTCTCGCCTTTTACCAAGGTGAGGGCGGCCTCCCCGACGCCTTCACCGGACACTACGGTGACGGTGGTTTAGCGGGTGTGCTGATCGAGACGGAGACCGGCATCCCTTTCACCTTCACCGCACACTCCCTGGGCGCGCAGAAGATGGACAAGCTGGGCATAGAGGGCGACAACCTGGCGGAGATGGATGCTCACTACCACTTCGCTCGCCGTCTCGTGGCAGAGCGGCTGAGCATGAACCGGTCCGGCGTCAACATCACCAGCACGCAGCAGGAGCGCTTTGAGCAATATGGTCACCGGGCCTACCGAGGCGCGGTGGACGTCGAGGATGACCGGCGGTTTGCCGTGATCCCCCCGGGCGTGAATCTGGCCATATTCGACAAGGAGGCGGTCAATGACCAAGAGGAGGCAACGCAAGCCCACGTCCGCGCGATGCTGGCCCGCGACCTCGATGATGACCGTCAGGACTTGCCCGCGATCATCGCGTCAAGTCGCCTTGACCCCAAGAAGAACCTGACGGCCCTCGTTCGCGCGTTTGTCCAAAGCTCGAGGCTACGTGCCATCGCCAACCTTGTGCTCTTCACCGGTGCCCATAACGATCCGCTGCGCGACGACAGCAAAGCCAGCGCCACGGCGAAGGCCGTCCTGGATGAGACCCGCGCGATAGTCCAGGGACACGATCTCTGGGGCAAGATCAGCGCCTTCTCCCTGGGCGGGCAGCCCGCACTGGCCGCGGCCTACCGGTATCTGGCCAAGCGGGGCTCCGTGTTCGCCCTGACCTCCCTGTACGAACCCTTTGGCCTGGCACCGCTAGAAGCCGCCGCCGCCGGACTGCCGCTGGTCGTGACGGAGAACGGCGGTCCCAGCGAGAGCTTGCGGGAAGGCCATACAGAGTATGGCGTCCTGGTGGACCCGACGGATACCGCCGACATTGCGCACGGCCTGCTGCGCTTGCTGGACGACAGGGAGACCTGGCAGGGATTTGCACGGCGCGGCCGGCAACGGGTGCTCGATCGCTACACGTGGGAACGGACGGCAGAGGGATATCTGACCCAGATCGAAGCGCTGGGGGCGGATCCCGGCGCGCGGCGGCCAAAAGCCCTCCTGCCGATCCACCCCTATTTCCAGGATGCTGCGCCGGAACATGACATCACGTTGGCGGAGCTTGAGGCGCTCTATCTGCCCGAGGCATAGACCCCAACCGCATCTGGGCCGGGCGCAACACCATTTGCCACCATCTGTGCCTGGGACGGCGCGCGGTCGGAGGGCACCGGCGAGAGGCTAAGGGCCTAGGCGATCGAGGAGCCTGGGGAGGAGGACGTCCCAGTCATAGGCATCAGCGTAGGTGCGCGCCCGAGCTCCCCAGAGGGCGCGCGCTGCCTCGTTCTGAACCAACGTCACGCATGCCTTGGCGAAGTCCTCCGGCACATCCGCCAGGATCATCGCCCGATCGGGATTGTCGAAACCCTCGGCAGCAAGCTGCGTGGCCACAATCGGCTTGCCCATCGCTGTGGACTCCAATATCTTGAGCCGCGTCCCTCCGCCCACCAGCAGCGGCACCACGTAGACCTGAGCAGCACGGATATAAGGTCGGGTATCGGGCACACCACCGGTCACGACAACGCCGGGCATCTCCCCCAGAGGCGCCAATCGAGGATGCGGGTGGCGGCCCACCACGTAGAAATGCGCATCAGGCAGCGTCTGTCGGACGCGGGGCCAGACCTCCTGAACGAACCAGAGGACACCATCGACATTCGGACGGAAGTCCATCGTCCCCGTGAAGACAAAGGCCGGCTGCGCTAGATCGGCAGCCTCCTCAAAGCCGGCGTAGGCACCGACGTCGATCCCGTTCGGAATGACCAGCGGCGTGATCTCTGGCACGATCGCCCGCAGAGCAGCCGCATCTGCCTTGGAGACGGAGACCACGAGGTCGACATCGCGGCAGACCTGCGCCTCGTAAGCGCGCAAGCGGCGCCACTGGATGGAGGAGTAGAGCGCTCGCAGCCACCGGGCGGGGTTCAGACCGGCGCCCCGACCGTAATCCGACCGTGCTGCGCGCTGTTGGAGCAGGTACTCACAATTATGATCGTCCAAGACGACGCCCAAGGGCCGCTGCCCGCCGGCACCAGGCATGTATGCCGCCCCACGCCACCCCGGCAGCGCGGCCAGATAGGGCGCCATCTCCAACCCCTCGACGACAAGCCAGTCGAAGTCATAGGATTCGACCCACGACCGGAACTGGCGCTCGAAATCCGGGCTGGCGAGGCGCTGGATCAGGTCCGGGCGCCCGGTGAACACCAGGTCGCGCAGGCGGGCGGTGGCAGAGCGCGCCGGCTGAGGCACAACTCCTATCCGGGCGGTGGCAGCTGCGAGCGCGGGATCCGGGGTTAAAGCCTGATCCGGCGAGGCAAACGAGAGCAGCGAAACCTCGTGGTGGGCCGCTAAGCCCTGAAGGATGCCCCAGTTGCGCAGCGCGGTACCCTGCCGTGGCGGATAGGGTAGCTGCGGGGTGAGAACCAGGATGGCGGCCAAAGCAACAGCCGTCTAGGTCAAGCGGAGCCGCGCGGTCGCGGTCCCTATGGCCAGGATGATGTGCAATCCCCACGAGAGAAGGCCCTGCAATCCCCAGATACTGCCCTGTAGAAGGGCCAAGGACTGGAGAAGCCCCAATCCCAAGACTGGCAGCCCACCGATGACAATGCCGGCGCTCACGATCCACCAGAGGTGCTGACCATAGCGGCGACCGACGGCCCGCCAGACGATTTCGGCGATGGCCGTGCCGGCGAGGGGCGAGAGAAACAGGAGAAACCACCAACTGCCCAGCAGCGGCAAAATGCCGGCCAAGCCCCCCAGGATGACGGCAACCACTGCCGCCAGCACGTAGTCGGTGCGGCTGGCCTGCTCAAATCGGCGCTTCCGACCCCGTTGGCAATCAGGACAGATATAACCGACCGGCGTCCTGCGGGCACACTTCACGCAGATGGGCGTGCCGCACTGATAGCAGCGCAGCGCCGTCTCGACCTTGGGGTGCCAATGACAGGCTTCCATCGCTTCTGGCCCATCGCTCACCGTCGCCGTCAACTCCGGGGACGGCGTCCCTTCTGTCTGATCTGCCATTAGGGAACTCCATTGCGTGGGGTAAGACGGTCCACAAGCGTCTTGTAGAAGTCGTTGCTATCACGGAGACGAAGGAATCGCGTGCGGATGGCACTCTGTTCGATCCGGACCACATCCCCGTTCAGCAGCTCGCCCTCCATCCGACCATCCACCGACAGCATACCGGGAATCTGGGTCTCGACCTCGACCTCGACGACAGATTGCGCATCCAGGACCAGCGGGCGCTCCATACTCAGATGGGGCGCGGCAGGCACAACCACGATATTGCTCACCCAAGGCGGCAGGATCGGCCCCCCTACGGCATAAGCATAGGCGGTCGAGCCCGTCGGTGTCGCCAGGATCAGGGCATCGGCGACATAGCGCGTCATCAACGCGCCATCGATGGCAGTGTGGAGCCGTACGGTGCGTGCAAGGGCGCCACGACTCACCACCGCATCGTTGAGCGCCTGCTCCTGCGCGATAGCCTGGCCATCGCGCACCAGCGTCACACAGAGCATCATCCGCGACTCCACGCTGCATTTGCCCCTCAGGACGCCCTCCAGCGTGGCGCGCCAGTGATCTGGCGTGGTCTCGGTGAGAAAGCCGACGCGTCCGAGGTTGATCCCCAGGATGGGGATGCCTGCAGGCGCCGCTCGCTGAGCTACACGCAGGATCGAGCCATCCCCACCCAGCGTGATCAGCAGGTCTGCAGGCGCGTCGGCCTTGGCGTGCTCCGATATGGCACACGACCAGGCGTCGATCCCCCGGTTCTCCAGCCAGGCAAGAACCTCACGGGCCAGCGGCAGTGACCGTTCGACCCGTGCATTGTAGACGAGACCAATGCTCTGAATACGATGTTCTTCTGGAGCCATAGCCACCGATCAACGGACGCTAGTGTGCCGCTCAGGCCAACACCCTAGACGCCCAATCGCGTCGTGAGCACATCTCCCAATTCGCCAGTGGCAACCATCGTCTGTTCACCACTGCGCATATCCCGCAACGTCACTTCACCGCGTGCTAGCTCGTCTTCGCCGATGATGATCGCGTAGGCCGCGCCCCGCTTGTCGGCGTGGCGCAACTGCGAGCGCAGGCTGCCCCGCATCGCGATCTGCGCCCCAATCCCTAGGGCACGAATCTCCGCAAGGAGTTGGACGGCATAGGTGCGGCTTGCGTCACCGAGGAAAATTAGGTAGACCGGGGGCTCCAGCAACGGTGGGACTGCCACCGCCTGTTCCTTCATCACCAGGACAATGCGCTCCATCCCGGCAGCAAAGCCCACCGCTGGCGTGTCCGGTCCCTCCAGAAGCTTAGCCAAGCCGTCATACCGGCCGCCACCACAGACGGCGGATTGCGCGCCGATTCCCTCCGCCCAGACCTCAAAGACGGTCTTCGTATAGTAGTCGAGGCCCCTGACCAACCTGTGGTTCAGCGTGTAGGGCTTCTCGAGCGCATCGAGGTAGCCAAGCAAATCACCAAAGTGGTCCTCACAGGCATCGCAGAGCATTCCCGTGATCTTCGGCGCCGTGGCGATGACGGGCTGGCACTGCGCCTGCTTGCAGTCCAGGACGCGCAACGGGTTCTCGATGATCCGGCGCCGGCAATCCTCGCAGATGACGTCTGTGTGCTCGTGGTAGTGCGCCTGAAGCGCCGTGATGTAGTCTGGACGGCACACAGGACAGCCGGTGGAGTTGAGCTGGAAAGACAGCCCCTTGAAACCCAGCTCATCGTAGATATCCCACGCAAGCAGCATCGTCTCCAGGTCCGCCAGCGCGCTCTGCACACCAATGATCTCAGCATTGAACTGGTGGAACTGCCGATAGCGGCCCGCCTGCGGCTCCTCGTAGCGAAAGATCGGTCCGATCGAGTACAACTTGACCGGTTTCGGCAACACCTGCATGCCGTTTTCCAGGTAAGCTCGGATGACCCCAGCCGTGAACTCAGGACGCAACGTCATATCGCGGTCACCCTTGTCTTTGAAGGAGTACATCTCCTTCTCGACGATGTCGGTGCCCTCGCCCACACCCCGGGCAAAGAGCTCTGTCATCTCGAAGATCGGGACATCGATCCGTTCAAATCCATAGCTGCGGGCCTTGGCGGCAACGACGTTCTGCAGGTGCTCCCAATAGACCTGATCTTCGGGGAGGATGTCCTGCGTACCCTTAGGACGAGAAAACCGCGCCATGACTTCACCTCGAGCTTCTTTATATACCGTCTCTGCGCTTCGTGGATGGCTGGGGCCTTACGGACCCCAGATACCTGATGCATTATAGGCGACATAGGGTCGTATGACAAGGTTTCACGAGCGGGCAATCAGGACCGGTAGGGCAATCGCAGTTGGGAAGGACACCCACAAGGGATGCCCCTACGGATGGCCGCTGTAGGGGCAGGGCTTGTCCCTGCCCTGAGGCAGCAGGCACAGGGCCCGGCGCAGATGGCCAACTGCGATTGCC
>JAFGNI010000230.1 GCA_016927095.1 Anaerolineae bacterium
ATAGTCGCTAAAGGAGCGTGTCTATGAATGAGGATTCAGAAAAGACAGCAGCCATTGTCTTGGGTGGCGGCTTGAAGAGGGTCCAGGTCGGGGATCAGACCCGATACGAGCCTGAAGCGCAAGCCAAGGCGCGGCTGGACATGGCCTACGCCCTGTTTGTGGAAGGGAAGGTCGATGTCATCATCTCAACCGGCAAGTACGGCGTGATGGCCAAGATCGATCCCAAGGTAGCAGGGCCCCAGACCGAGGCGGCGGTGGGCGGAGCCTACCTGATCGCCAAGGCGAAGGCGAGCGGCGATGCCGATCTTGCGCGCAAGATTGAGGCCTGCCTTGTCTACGAGGATCAATCGATCGATACCATCGGCAACGCATGGTATGCCAAGAAGCTCTGTCTGGAGCCACTGGGGATCACGTCCTGTATCATCGTCACATCCGACTACCACGTCGCGCGGTCCAAGGTCATCTTCGAGTGGATTCTAGGCCCGGGCTACACCGTCACGTGTGCGGCGGCCCCCTCGCCCCTCAGCGGACGAGACCGCGAACGCAGGGATCGCTTTGAGCAGATGTTGACAGACCTCCTCCGGACGCGCCTGATGCCCGGCATTCCGGCAGGCGATGACGAAGCGATCGCGAAGTTTATCGAGACCGAGCACCGGGCTTTGCTCCGAGGCGGCGGCCCGCCGCCACCGGGACTGTTGCCGGACGGGGTTGTGCCTCCGGCGGGGCCGTGACGCCATCACCTACTCGGATGCGATGGGCCTAGCCTCTAGGGGGCCTGCAGCTGGCTTCCATCGTCGAGCCACGCTTGTGCTGTTGTGTAGGGCGGGAAGTTGTCCCGCCCCGGCTGCGGAGCAGCCGTTTCGCAAAGCTCACACCGGACCCCTGCCCTGGCGTTCAGATCGACGCTGCAGGCCGGCCCTCCGGGCCGGGGGCGGGTCGGGTACCTGCCCTACATTGCCCGTTGCCGGATCTCCGACTGCAATCCCCCTGGCTTAGCCCGTGTGTCGCGATCCGGCTTGCCCACTTGGTACTACAATCTCTTTGATGGCGCACGCCATCTATCATCTCTCGGAGGCACGTATCTATGAAGACAAGGATGCTCTGCTTTGCTTTGCTCGTGACCCTCGTTAGCCTGGCGGGCTGTGACGGGACTGCCACGCCGGCAGCGTCCTCCACACCCACCAGCGATCCCTTCGCCTACTGCGCTGCAGTGGGCACGATCGATGCGCCCGATGCCGCCTATACCGGTCCGGAGGTCCCCGAATCGGTAGCCGAGGGCCTGCGGGACGCGCTCAATGTGCCGGAAACGCCCCTGGATGTGCTACAGAACGGCACGTCCTGGCGCTGTATGAAGGGCGAGGTCTACGCCTGCTTCGTCGGCGCCAACCTCCCCTGCGAGGCGCAAGCCAACACGGATCGAACACCGACCGTGGAGGCGGAGGACTTCTGCCGGGAAAATCCGGAAGCCGACGTCGTCCCCGCAGCCGTCACCGGACATGAGACAGTCTACACGTGGCGCTGCAGCGAGGGCGTTCCCGAGGTTGTTGAGCAGGTCTTCCATCCCGACGCGCAGGGGTTCCTGTCCGAGTTCTGGTACCAGATCAGTTCTGATTAGGCAGTCGCTGCCGCAACGATCCTAGTCCTGCGCCGGCGCCACCGGGCTCAGAACAACCACGTCCTCGGGGCCATAGGTGTGGCGGGCGACCAAGGCGATCCACCAGGCCTGCAAGCGGCAAGCCTCTGCACAGCGACCAGCGGCGGCCAGGCGAGGTCCCCTAGCTCAAGCTCTGATCGCTCCAGGGAACGCGCCGGATACCTACGATGGGCATCATATCCCCCCACATCGCACGCACAAGCCGTATTATGCAGTCTGCCCACACAGCTTGCCTACACTAGTTCGCACGAAGGTAGGCCACTGGCGGCTCTTGCAGCTTACGTTGGGCAAACTGCTACACCACACAGTGCCTACCTCGATGCGCTTCGGTCTCTACTATGACACATTTTGTGCCGATGGTGGCGGCAGAAGCCCAAGCTGCTCTATCAAGCTCGTTCGATCTGCCACCCCCCAGTGTTCGACGATTTTGCCATCCTGATACCGACATATGTCAATCACGGTGATGGTAAAGGACTTGCCCGTAGGAGGTCGCCCCATAAAGGGCGCTTGATGCGTGCCCCTAGAGGTGATCCGTGCCCAGGTCTTGCCGTTGCTGGAGATGATCTCTTCGATGATCAGCTTGAGATCCGGAAATGGCGTACGCAGACTGGCAATCGCTCGCTTCAGTCCCGTGATGTTGGGTGGCACGAAACCGTCCTGGTGCTCGATGAAGTCAGGAGTGAAGAGCTCATCCAGAGCAGCCAGGTTACCCTTGTTAAAGCCTTCTTCAATCATACGACGGAATACTTTCTCATTCTGTTCGGACATGATCATCCTTCTCTTGCCTGTCGGCAAATGCTCAAGACACTGATCCCATTCACAAGTGTCTGGGTGATATCCCCTCGGCCCAATTTACAATACATCTATCTAGTTTTTGTATCGTATCATAGATTCAAAGACAACGCCGGCACAGTTATTGTCAAGTTTCTGCAGTCAAACTGCAAGCTGTATTCTGATTGGGTCGGTTCAGAAAGTAATGACCGCTGACCCGACAGCCGCGCCAACATCAGCCAGCCCAGACCCTGGTATAATCTAGGCAGGATCGGCTGTTCGCTAGTACCGGACTCTCAAGGAGAGAAGTGGCCTACCAGAGCGGGGATGATCCACGTCTGTTGAGCGACCTACGAGCTGCGCTCAAACGCTGGCGTAGGCCGACACTGGGCGATGCAGCCTTGGCTCATCGTCTGGCCGATGTCGAACGCCGCCTAGCGGCTGATCCTCGAATGATCCGGTCGAATGCCCTGCGACAGACGCTCCAAGCGGCACTGGCCTCGCTGCGAGACGAGGAACAGAACGAAGGGGTTGACCTGTTGGAGCGACATTACTTCCGCAACGAGAACGTCGTCTTGATGGCAGAGAACCGTCACCTCAGCGAACGCAGCCTTTACCATCGCCTTTATGAAGCTCAAGTGGCCCTGGCTCACGCTCTGTGGGCCCAAGAGCCAATTGAGGCGAACGCAGCCGGGGCGTTCGCAGACAGATCCTCGCACGCTCTTCTCCATGCCCAGCACCTACCCCCGAAGACTGCCACCCAGCTCTTTGGCGTGGGCGAGATGCTGGCACAGTTGCTGGCGTATTTGGAGGATCGCGACCACCACTGGGTCATTAGCCTGGCAGGGATGGCAGGCTTGGGCAAGACAGCGCTGGCCCGGGAGGCAGCGGGGCGGCTAGCTGCTACCGACCGCTTTGCCGACATCGCCTGGGTGATGATGAACCCTGCGGCTTATACGTCACGTGGCCTCACGCGCAGGCCGGACCATCTAGCTCTCACCTGCAGTCAAGTCCTAAACACGATCGTCCGCCAATTGAGTAGTGTCAATCTGGATCCTTTTGACCTGCCGACCAACCGGGATAGGGTCCGCGAATTGCTCCACGCCCACTCCTATCTGGTTGTCTTGGACAATCTCGAGACACCTATGGACTGCGGGACCCTGCCGGACTGGTTCTGGGGAATGGCCAATCCCAGCAAGTTCCTGCTGACCAGTCGCCACTGGCTCGAAGCGGACGTGGAAGCGTCGGTGCTTTCCATGGAAGCGCTGGCCGAGCCCGATGGTCTGGCTCTGATTCGTCACGAAGCGCATCTTCGTGGACGCCAGCAGATGAGCGAATCAGACGAGGATGCTCTGCACCAAATCCTGGCTGTAACAGGAGGGAATCCCCTGGCTATCAAGTTGGTCATGGGTCAACTCAAGAGCCTGCCGTTGAGCCGGATCTTGACAGACCTAAAGACCGTTCAACCGGGCACAGAAACGTTCTATCGATACCTCTACCGCCTCTCCTGGGATCTCATCTCTATGCCGGCACGCCATCTGCTAGTACAGATGGTCAGGCTGCCGGCCAGCGGCGGCACCTGGGAGGATCTAGCGGCCATCGTCGATATGCCCAGTAGTGATCTGAGCGCTGTCATAGAAGCGCTTGTCGACCACTCCCTCGTGCAAGTGAGCGGCTTCGAAGAGAAGATCTATAGTCTACATCCTCTGACGTACCACTTCGCCAGCCGCCTTGCTGCCCAGAAGCCTGGCGCTCAGGAGATCGAAGTCAAGTCTGAGGACTAGGCACCGGTCGGAAGCAGTTAGGATGGAAAAGAGTTCTCGGCTTGGCAGATCACCTCACTTCTTTTTGGGGGCCACGAGCAGCATCTGGCACATTGACCCTGCGGCAAATGTAAATGGTTCTGGTGACTGTTGGTTCTACCAGGCGACCCTCGAGTTTCTGCCGGGAGGGTCCGCGAAACCGTCCCCGCCATTCATCACGCTCAGAAGGGAGTCGTAAGCATGCCGTCGCAGATGACCGGCGCAACGGTCGCCGTCAACAAACCGTTCGAGTTCGCGCTGTCGGCTCAACGGGCCTACAACGATATCTTCAACGAGGTGGAGGTCGACGTCGTGTTCGCCGATGCGGCGGGCGCATCCTGGCGGGTGCCGGCCTTCTGGGCGGGGGACGCCATCTTCCGCGTCCGCTTCGCCGCGCCGCATCCTGGCGAGTACACTTGGCGCAGCGTGTGCACGAATCCTGACGACGCCGGTCTCCACGGTCACACCGGCACCTTGACCGCGATCCCCTATGACGGGCCCTCCACGCTCACCCGGCACGGTCGGTTGCAGGTAGCCGAGACCGGTCGCACGTTGGAACACGCCGACGGCACGCCCTTTCTCTGGCTGGCGGACACCTGGTGGATGGGCCTGACGAAGCGCCTGGACTGGCCCGATGGGTTCCGGCGGCTGACCGAGGATCGCGTGCGCAAGGGGTTTACCGCGATCCAGATCGTCGCCGGCCCCCTGCCGGACTTCTGCGCCACGCGCGCGACGTGGGATCCGCAGCAGGCCAACGAGGCCGGCTGGCCTTGGGAACGAAGTTTCGCGCGCATCAACCCGGCGTTCTACGACTTAGCCGACCTGCGGATGGCCTTCATGGTCGAGCAGGGTCTGATG
>JAFGNI010000231.1 GCA_016927095.1 Anaerolineae bacterium
CGAAAGACCGATCATACCTTATCCTGGAGTTGTGGATGGAGCCGATTTCACCACTGCCCACCGACATCGCATTCAACTGGCTATGGGGCTATTTGATCCCCATAGGGTTCCTTATGCTCATGTGGGGCAGCGTCCCCAGCCGGCGGGCCCGGCGGGTGACGCCCATCGCGGCGATGGCGATCGCCTTTGCGGTCCTGGGTTACTGGGCTGTGGGCTTCGCCCTGCACATGGGTGGTGCCTATCCCGTCACGCAAGATGCCGACCTGCTGGGGCTGCAAGCGATGCTCTCCCTCGTCCCGGGCAATCCGGGGTGGGGTGTGATTGGATTGAGCGGTTTCTTCCTCTCGGGTAAGGCCATCACGCCTGCCGTACTGCATCTCTTCCTGGCCTACCTGCCGGTCATCGCCACAGCCGTGATTTTAGTCGGCGGGGCTTTGGCGCAGACGCGGCGCTGGATCATGGCGATGGTTGCCGTCCTGACCGGGACGATCATCGTGCCCGTCGCAGCGTGTTGGATGTGGGGCAGCGGTTGGTTGTCTCACATCGGGGAGACATTGGGGCTGGCAAAGGGGTTCGTGGACTTCGGCGGCAGCACGTTGATGCTCTGGCTCCCCGGCATGGTGGTGCTGCCCATTCTGCTCCTCCAGGAACGCCCCACCGACGTCGCCGCCACCCCACCGGCTAACCACGCCCCTTTGGTCTCCAACATCGGGTCGCTGATCATGGGCATTGGCTGGCTGGGGTGGAGCCTGTCGCAGCCCTTTCATGTCGACGGCGCTGTGCTCGACTGGTACCGCGTGGCGCTGAACATCCTCTTGGGGATGGCCGGCGCCGTGGTCACGTCGCAGCTGTACGGCTGGCTGGTCACGGGCAGGCCCGAAACGCTGCTTGCCGCACAAGGTCTGGCGGCTGGATGGGGCGCGGTGCTGGCCTGCGCCCCCTTCGTGCCCGTCTGGGCGGCGCTGGCGATCGGACTGCTGTCCGGGTTGGTCTTTCCGGCCCTCCACTATGCCATCACCATTGGGCTGCGCATCCGGGACGCTGCAACCCCGGTGGCGCTCGCACTGACCAGCGGGCTGCCCGGAGTGCTCGGCATCGCGTTCCTAGCCGATGGTCGCTGGGGCCAAGGGTGGAATCGCATGGGGTTGACGCCCGACGGCGCTGTGACCGGCGCCGGCGTGATGGGCCTCTTCATCAGCGGTAACATGCAGCAGCTTTCCGCCCAGCTCATCGGCCTCGTGGCCCTTGGGTTATGGGGGCTACTGTGGGGTGTCGTGCTCGGCGTCATCGCCAGCCCTCGCATGCTCGGGGCGGTCTCGCGACGCGCAAGGACCGCCGACCTGGTGATAAGCCCCGACACAGCGCCATCCGCCGGCGAGGTATCACCATCCACGATTCAGGAGCCCTTAGCACCGTCACCCACGCCCGCAGACGCGGTCAGCCTCTCGGAACAGGTCGAGGCCGTCCTTCTCGCGGAGGCACCAAGCGCGGGAGAGACGCACCCGGCGGACACTGAGGATGCCGCACCGTCCGACCTGGCGTCGGACGAGACGCCCGTCGCCGGTCCCGGCGGTCAGGGGAACGAGGATGCCTAACCCATGCGCGTGATCGCCGGCAAAGCCAAGGGCCGCCAGCTCTGCTCCGTGCGCGGGCCCGGCACGCGACCGATGACGAACCGGGCCAAAGCGGCCCTGTTCAGCATTCTGGGTTCCCATGTCAGCGGCTCGGACTTTCTAGATCTCTTTGCCGGGACGGGACAGGTCGGCATCGAGGCCCTGAGCCGTGGCGCCGCCCATACCGTCTTTGTGGAGCAGGGGCCCGCCGCCCTGCGCGCGATCCAGACGAATCTGGAGACGACGAATCTGGAGGCGGGGGCGGAGGTCGTGCGCGCCGATGTCTTCAAGTACCTCGCTCAGTCCCCCAAACCCTACGACTACATCTTTATCGCGCCGCCCCAGTACCGGGGCTGGTGGATCCAGGCACTGCAGCTGATTGATGCCCAACCCGGATGGCTCTACGAGGACGGCTGGGCCATCGTGCAGATCAACCCGACGGAATACGAACCGGTGGCCCTGGAGAACCTGGTCCTCTTCGATCAGCGGACCTACGGCAGCGTGATGCTCTGCTTCTACGCGCACCCGTATGACGAGGATCGAGAGGGTGGTGAAGACACGGTCTGAGTCTGCTTGAATGTGAAAACGGGGCACCCCCAAACCGGAGGTGCCCCGTCTCTATTTGGCAATCGACAGTGGGTGCCGGCTGCCCCTCTAGCGCGCCGCCGCCATCTCGGGGATCTTCGTCTTGCGCTCAACCCAGCTCAGCACGCGGTTGACGGCGAAGGTCAGCAAGAAGTAGAAGACGCCGGTGGCAAAGAAGATCAAGAAGGGCTCGTGGAGCGTACCGTTGACCTGCTGCGCGCGTCGCATCAGCTCTGCCAGGCCGACGGCATAGACCAGTGAAGAGTCCTTGACCACAACGGCAGCCTCGTTCGACCAGCCGGGGATGGCATTGCGCAGCGCCTGCGGCAGGACGATGCTCATGATCGCCTGGCGCTGCGTCATCCCCAGGGCCCTTGCAGCCATCATCTGTCCACCGCTGACACTCTGGATCGCGCCCCGGAAGATCTCCGCCTGATAGGCGCTGCTGCAGACGCCCAGCGCCGCACAGCCCGCCAGGAAGGGCGGCAAGTTGACGGCGCTAGCCAGGACATAGTAGACGATGAACAACACCACGAGCGATGGAAAGCCACGCAGGACAACCGTATAGCCCACAGCAAGCCATTGGACCACGCGCCGTCCGTAGACACGGGCCATCGCGACCGGCGTCCCGATCAGGAACCCGACCGCCAACGCCACGATGGTGATCAGCACCGTGTAGCCAATGCCGCCCACCATATAGGGCAGCGCGCGCCAGACCGCTGAGGACATGGATTAGCGCAGCCTACTCGCCTGCCAGATACTTCATCGCGAGCTCTTCGACGAAGCCTTCATTTTGGAGCTCATCAATCACAGCATCCATCTTGTCGTGCAGTTCCGTGTTGCCTTCCTTGACGGCAATCGCCATGTGCTCACCCGAGAACTCGGTCTTCAGAGCCATCTCGATGCCGCCCTGCTCGATAAAGGAGGTCGCCGCATAGTAGTCCATCGCAACGATGTCGATTCGACCGCTCTGCAGGTCCATAATAGCCTGCTCGGCGCGCTCGTAGCGCGAGACCTCGGCGTCGATGTTCTCGTCGATCCATTCCTCTTGAATCGTACCGGTCTGGACGCCAACAGTGTGGCCCGCCATATCCTCGTTCTTGGTGATCTGAATGCCAGAACCCTCAGCGACGATAATGGCATCCGCCCCGATGAAATAGGGATCGGTGAAGTCCACCTGCTGCTCGCGCTCCGGCGTCGCGCTCATCGCCGCGATGATCGCGTCGATCTTGTCGCTCTGAAGTGCGCCGATCAGACCGTCGAAGGCGATGTCCTGCCACTCGAGCTCCATATCCAGCCGCGAAGCAACCTCCTCCATCAACTCGATGTCAAAGCCGGTGTAGTTCCCGTCCTCATCGATGTACTCGAAAGGCTCGTAGTCAGCCGAGGTGCCCACGACCAACGTGCCACCGCCGGACTGGCAGCCCGCCATCGCCAAGATGGCCAACACCATCAACGCCGAAACCATAATCAGAGACCAGCGTTTCATAAGGTAATCCTCCTCCTGAGAGATAGTTCCTTCAAGATTATAGGCGCACGTCGTCGTTAAGTCAAAATCAGGAACCGGTCACCGAACCAGGGCTATCGCATTTGGAACACAAAACGGGTCACTTGTCATTCCGAGCGAGTCCTACGATCATCCGTATCGACAAGCCCTGCCAGCGAGGAATCTCCTGCCTCGAGCCC
>JAFGNI010000232.1 GCA_016927095.1 Anaerolineae bacterium
CATCCAGACCCTGCGGGATCGCCGGGCGTTGGCGATCCAGATCGGGTTGCCGATCTTCCAACTCGTCATCTTCGCTTTTGCGATCCGGATGAACGTGGAGCACATCCCAACGGTCGTGACGGACCAAAGCCTCGACCCCGAAAGCCGGGCCTATGTCGCGGCGATGACAGCGTCGGGTTACTTCGACGTGGTTCGCTACGTGGACGACGCCGACGAGGCCATCGCGGCAATCGACGCCGGCGAGGCCCAAGCCGGCATCGTCATCCCGCCCGATTTCCAGGCCGACGTGGTCCGTGGCGAAGCGCAGGTGTTGCTCCTCGTCGATGGTTCGGACATCTTCACCTCACAAACCGCTTACAACAGCATCAATGCCATCGCGCAAAGCCACGCCACGGAGATCGTCTGGCGCCGTCTGGAACAGACGGGCGCGGCCACGGATGCCAGCGAGCTGATGCCATTGGACATGCGCGTCCGCATTCTGTACAACCCCAACCTCGAGGACCTCATCTTCCTCATCCCCGGCATGGTGGCGACGATCCTGCAGACGCAGACCATCATCCTGACGGCTGCAGCGATCGTGCGCGAGCGGGAAGCGGGCACCATGGAACAACTCCTGGTGACGCCCATCAGCGCTGGAGAGATGATGCTGGGCAAGATGGTGCCCAACATGGCCATTGCGTTGATCAACATGGCCTCGATCCTGGCCATCGGCATCTTCGGCTTCGGTGTCCCTTTCCAGGGGAGCGTCGGGGCTTTCGCGTGGCTCGCCTTCCTCTACGTCTTCTCCGGCCTGGGGATGGGCCTGTTGGTCTCCTCGATCTCCGATAACCAGAAGCAATCCCAGCAGACGGCGATGCTGCTGATGCTGGTGGGCCTGGTGCTTGGTGGCTTCATGTTTCCGCGCTACCTGATGCCACCGCCCATCCGCATCATCGGCAACCTCTTCCCCCTGACCTACTTCATCCCCATCGCCCGTGGCCTGATCACCAAGGGGGTCAAGGTCGGCGTCCTCTGGGAACAGGTCGTCGCCCTGGTCATCTACGTCGTGGCCATCATGATCATCGCGGTCGCGTCGTTTAGGCCACGGATGGAGTGAAAGGCACGGGAGTGGGCAGAAAGGAGAAGGAAGTAAGCGGTATGGATCGTCCTGCCCTCCAACGTCTTGTCGCCGTGATGCGCAAGGAGACCATCCAACGGCTGCGCGACAAGCGCACCCTGGCTCTCATCCTGGCCATCCCACTGATCGAGCTCTTCCTCTTCGCTTATGCCGTGGACCTCACCGCCGACCATCTGCCCACGGCAGTAGCCGACTACAGCCTCGACGGCGCCGGCCAAGCCTTCGTCGACGCATTGGCCGTCTCGGGCTACTTCGACGTCGTGGAACACCTGCCTACGGAGGAAGCGATCCTGCAGGCTATCGACGACGGCGAGGTCCGCGCGGGCGTTGTCATCCCGCCGGATTTCGAGGCCCGCATCGAGACCGGTGACGCCCAGGCACTCATCATCCTGGATGGCTCCGACTCCTTCTCCGTGCAGTCAGGCTACAGCGCGGCAACCGCTATCGCGCAGGCCCACGCGATGGAACTGGTACTGGCCAAGGTCGAGCGCCTGGGTGGTGAAATCGACGCCATCCCCATTCGCGCCTCTTCGCGCGTGCTCTACAACCCCAACCTGGACGATATGATCTTCGTGATGCCAGGCCTGGTCGCGATGTTGCTGCAGGTGCTGGCGGCTAACACCACAGCGCAGTCCATTGTCCGTGAGATGGAGTTGGGCACGTTGGAGCAGATCCTGGTGACACCTGTTCGCCCGTTGGAGCTTGTGGTGGGCAAGCTGATCCCCAACGTGGCCCTGGTCGTGCTGGATCAGGTGATCCTGACGCTCCTGGGCGTCTTCTGGTTCGGGGTGCCATTCCGGGGCAACGTCTGGCTCTTCGCCTGGCTCTCGCTCGTCTACATCGTCTCCGGGCTCGGCCTGGGGCTGCTGATCTCCAGCGTTGCCCGCAGCCAAAAAGAGACGCAGCAGCTCACCGGCCTGCTGATGATGTTGAGTCAGCTCCTCACCGGCTTCATCTACCCCCGCGGCCCGATGCCGCCGGTCATCAAAGCCATCGGTAACCTCATCCCCCTCACCTACTTTCTCCGCATCGTGCGCGGCATCATCACCAAGGGCATTGGGATCACATTCCTGTGGTCCGACGTCGTCGCTCTCCTCGTGTACGTGACCGTGACGACAACCTTGGCAGCCGTGACCTTCAGGAAGCGTCTCGACTAAAGCTCTCTACGTCCCAGCCCCGGCAATCACCGTATCGGCGCGCAGGTCGCCGCCGGCGTACCCACGCCAGGATACGAGTAACTTGACAGGTTGAGACGATGAGTATCATAGAGACGGTCCATGAATACCCAAACACGCAGCTACACACGGCGTGGCCTTGTGATCGGGGAGCTCATCATCGTGTTCGCCGCATTGACGGCGTGCGCACCTCTCGTGACAGCGCCCTCACCTGAGACCACAGAGGCCTTCCACGACCTCTCCAAACCCCTGCCGGACCCGACGCCGTCGCCCACACCCTCGGCGGCAGCTCTGCGCGATGAGGGTCTCGCCTACCTGAGAGCCGGCGACGTTGAGGCAGCGGAATCCGCCCTTCAGGCAGCCTTGGCCCTGTGGCCTGAAGAGGCCGGCATCCACTACCTTCTGGGCGTTCTGCACATCGAACAGAGCGATTTCGGCGCAGCCGCAGAGACCCTCGAGGGGGCTGTCGCCCTAGACACCACCAACTCTGAGGCGTTCCTCAACCTGGGGGAGGCCTACCGTGCGCTGGGGAATCTGGAGGAGGCAGCAGAGGCATTGGCGGAGGCACGTGACATCGATCCTACCAATCCCCGCGTCTACTATCAACTGGGGTTGGTCTATCGTGAGCAGGGAGCTTTCGGCCCGGCGATCGAAGCCTTTGAGCAGTATCTGTCAATGGTGCCCGACGGGGCGCCCGATCAGGCCGCCGCAACGGGCGCGGTTGAGGAGCTGAAAGACGATGTCAATGGGGAATGGGTCAGCGTCACCAACGAGGCAGCAAGCTTTGGCCTGCTACATCCTCGAAGCTGGATGTATGTTGAGGAAGGTCCTCGTCTGATTCTGGCGCAGTACAACACCCATCTGGCCGGCGCCGTCGCAGAGACGCCCACGGTTGTCTTCGAGATGTTGCCTGCCGACAGGCTTCGCGCCGACCTGGGCATAGCGTCACTGGAGGATCCGGCCGAAGTAGTCTTGGCTGCGGCTAACGCGCTTGGTACCCCCGCGGGCCAAGTGCAGACCGCCGACTTCGATGGCTATCCCGCCGCATTGGTGGAACTCAGCGCCGACGTCCGGGGATCTCGCTTCTACGGGATTCTCGCCGTCGTCCTCCTTGAGGACCATGTCCTCCGCGTAGCCGGCGCAGGGCCCGCTCGCCAGTGGCCCGAGGTCCGTCCGATCTGCATCGACATGGTGAATAGCGTTTTCTTCACAGAGTGAGCGCCGCAGTCGATGACATCAGGGCTAAAGGCCGGAGTCAGAACCTGCCCCTCGCTTCTCGGATAGCTTGGAGAGGGCTCCAACCGACCGTCTCAACAGTTGGGTCGCCTGCTAGCCGCCGCTGCTTTCGATCTTGGCGCGCCGTACCAGGGCGAATAGCACGTGGACATTGGTGACTCGTCCCGTGGTAGCGATATTGCGCCATTTTCCATCTACCGCCAGGGCCACAAAGCCGTTGTCGATCCGCACGTCCCGGATCTGAGTCCACGGGATCGTCTCGCGGCCTGTATCCACGCCGCTGCTGTTCGCGCTCAGCTTCCCGAACGGAATGGTTCCACCTTCGCGGAGCGTCGTGGCCGCATCCCGCAGCAGCGGCGCCAGGGTTCTCTCCTGAACTACTCGACAAAGGTCGCTGACATTTTGTAGCGTCGCGTCGCTGAACTGCATCTTCCGGTTCGTGCGAGTCTGCAGTGTGCACAGGTGCGTCGTGCGCCCAACCACCCCAGCCCGTCGGGACTGCATCACGGTGTGGTTGACCGAGGCGACATCCTCCCACGGGAGTACGGTCTCGTGGCCACCCCGCCGCTGGACCAGGCCACCTTCGTACAGCCGCACCCGCAGATCTCGATCCCGTCGCGCCACATAGCCACTCCACAGAGCCAGCACCACGAGTAGCAGGCCAACGCTTGACACACACACACCACCACTGACCGCTCGGCTGCCCATTAACGGCCCGGCCAGTATCGCCACGATGCCGCTTGCAGCCAACAGAAGGATGAAGCCCAGATTCCGCCCGGTGTTCCGGAGGTGTTCGGACAGGTAAGCTCCCAGCCCCTGAGTCTGTGTCAGTCGATCAGTGTCAGTCATTGGAGATCTCCTTGAGAGGCTTTTTGGACATGAGGCGATTATACAAAGGGGCCGCTTCCCCACAACACACCTTGTTTGCGTTCCATCGGATTCCACGCCCCGTGAAGCTCACTGCAAACGTCGCGTCCTCGACCTCGGAGACATGCTCGGTGCCGCCCATGGCCTTGGGACGGCATCTCGCCAGCCGCCACACCTCGGAGTAAGCTATCTGTAACGGCGCCTTCTCGATGACCATGTCGTTGACCACAGTGGATTCCGGCTCTGCCTTCGACAATGGAAACCTCCCGCCCGCACGGATCTCGAGAGGCACTGTCGTGAAGCGATAGTAGGTGTCCATCTCATAGTAGTCCCCACCGGTCACGATCGCTGCTTGGACATCGCCACCGAAGAATCGCTGGCCCTTTGCCAGGATCCGAGGACAGTACCAGTCCTTTGGACGACTGACAATCTCCCGAACACGCTGCCAGTGCCCCCAGGGATGTGGCGCTTCGTAGAAGACCAGTCGGGTTTCGTCGGTCTCGACATTGGGGTCGCCGGGATAGTACCAAGCTACCAAGAGGTACCGATCCGCTCTATGAATATAGGTGGCACCAGTCTCTCCGCAGCGGCCTGGCGCATCGATGATCGATGATGGAGGCCGCGCGCCGACACTCGCCCGTCCAGGTCGCCTCATCGGCACCCTCCCCACCCCGGTAGTACTGCCATGCGCTCGGATCCAAACGCCCCAGAGCGTGTCGGGCCACCCGGCCCAGGATGTAGTTGCCACCGTTGCACCAGAAGCCATTGTTGGAAATCGCATAAACATACCGCACCTATGGTACCAGCAGACGGAAGGGGCGGATGTGCATCGTGTAGTGCACGACGGTGTGCCAGTTACCGGAGTGGATGAGCCAGCCGGAGAGGGCATCGTCGTTGAACCACTTCATCGGGATCCTGGGCGTGTAAGGGCAGATATCGATGGCATCCCACAGCTCCTGGTAGTGGACCAGGCGGAATGGTCCCCACGGGTGCTCGGACTCCAAGATCGTCAGCTCGCTGCCCGCCCGGACGTGGAAGTCCTCGTGCAGCCCCCAGGTCAGAAGCAGATAGCGTTTGAGGCTGGGAAGAAAGACCATCTCAGGCAGGCCCAGGTGGCCCTGGAGGTCTAGGACAGGTCTTGAGGTCTCAAGATCGCCGGTCCATATCACCTCATCGCCCTCTGTAACATCCGCCCACTCCCAGGCATCGCCATCCTGAATCCGGTCCTGTGGGACACGACCCAACCGCAACTGGCTGCCGTTGTCCCATTGGTCGCCGGAGATGGCGTAGACATAGTCGTCCACGGCGGCTGCGTTGTCGCGGCCAAACTGGACGAAGCTTGGTCCCCCGAACTTCCAGCCCGGGAACATGGGTTTCCACCCTTGCCACCCGGTCCGCTCCTCCGGTGGAGTAAGCCACCTGCGGGCTCGCCGATCATAGAGCTTGGCCTCCATCTCCGCCAGAGGTGTCTGAATGTCAGGGATCCAGGTCTTGCCGAAGTCGTCGGAGCGCAGGATGGTGGCATCGGATCCGTGCTGGCTCTTCGCCTTGTGGGCAGCGGGCTTGCGGCCCAGCAAGTTCTGTGCCGCAAGGTAGAGGGCGCCATTGACACTGACCATGCCCGACGGCTTGGGGCCATGCCCGCCGGGTCCGAGCAGGCCCGGCATTGTGTTGACCTGCTCAACCCCGAAGTCGAAGCCGTAACCGGTCAGTCGCTCGACGTCGAGGCCTCCCATATGGGGGTAGACGTCGGGGCGCTCAATGGCCTCATCCCAAGAGATGTGCCGGTGACGTCCGTTCTCGTAGATGTAGTTAGGGTCGCCCGCGGAAAGATAAGTCTCGTCGTCGGACGCCCAGGTCATCGGGTGGGTGTCGTTGTGGATCCCGGTGTTCGGGCAGGCCCGACGCTGGGCCGTCCACTCGAAGCCGGTGATGGAAACACTATTTGGGATCTCCAAGGGGTGACTGTATTTCATATGCTCTTGTCTCCTGGCTCGTCCGACACCGCTCAGGCGCCTCGTCCGGTTGGATGAAGCGCCTGGCAGGGTTCGTCCTAGCGCGGCAGCACGCGCAAAGGTATCTCGAGAGTCTTCTCGATTGCCGCGGCGCCGGCAGGCGCTATCCGGACGGTGGCCTCGAAAGCTACCTCCACAGGCCCGTCGATGTTGGCGGCGTATAGGGTAAGACCGGGGCCGGGTTGCGTCGTCGCGTGGAAGGGCACGTCGCGCCCCTCGTGCCAGCCCAGGTTCAGCTCGAGACCATCGGGCCACTTCACCCAGAAAGGGGCCACGGTGCGGCTCTTGGCCGGAGTCTCGCCCAGACTCAGCGATGCCTCACGCTGCCAGGCCTGGGGCCGGGTCCAGTGTTGGGGCCGGCGCCCCGCCGCCTGCCATCCCTCCGGGCAGGTGAGGCGGACGTCAATGTCGCCCCAGTTCGTGTCGGTGCCGTTCTCGATGAGGAGTCGAATGGTGAGGGGCATCGCTTGCGAGTCCCAGAGCTTCTCGAGCTCCCAGTGTCCCCAAAGGTGGGCCGGTCCGAAGCGCCGGATCAGGACACCGTCCTCGCCTCCAACGTCCACCTCGAAGGGGACCATATGGGCCTCATCCATTGGCTCCGGCCCGATCGGGGCAACGCTCGAGGAATGGAAAGTGGCGCTCGCGCCCGGTGAAAGCATCAAGGTCTGCCAGCTAAGCCCGCCTGTGGCGCCGGCGCCGGGACGGCGAAAACCCACCTGGACGGTCCAAGTCTCGGCGTTGGTGTTAGTGACCATGGCCCAGGCGCTGTCTCCCTCGTGCCAGTTGATGTCGAAACTGTGCGGGCCCGCCCGGAAGCCATGCCAGTCGACACGGGTCAGTAGACCACGTGGAGCCAGGGTCAGGATTCGTGTGGCGGCGTCGACCTCAACACCCAGCCACTGCATCAGGTACTGCCATGCCCAGGCGCCCTGTCCCTGACTGCAACGGGTGAGAGAGCGCTTGTATTCCAGGCCATGCGGCCACCAGAAGACGCTGCCGGTCACCTCGTCGGTAACGGTGCGCCACGTCACCTGCAGGGCCTCCAACATCTCCTCGGGCGCGATACTACCGCCGAGACGGGAGAAGTAGCCGGTCCCATCGAGTGCCCCGCCGGCGAAGCCCCGGGGGCTCCACCGTAGCGCCCCGAACTCGGGATCAAAGTTTGGACACCAGATCGAGCGCGCGAAGCGATGGTAGTTCACCCAGAGTTCGTCGTCGAAGTCCACCATCCCGTAGATCGGTGCCAGCATGCTTGAGGTATCCTCTCCGTCATAGTAGAGGACACCCTCCGCGAGGTAGAAAGTGCCGGGGTCCTCGCCGAGATTCGTTCCGCCGCTGATCTGCGGCCCGAAAGGACCGTCGGCGACCATCATGCGACGGACGGACACCCGGATGCGGGAGGCCATCTCGCTGTAGGCGGCGGCCTCATCGCCATGACCGAGGTGGCGCGCAAGGTAGGCCATCGAATCGAAGGCATACCAGACCTTGACGTTGGTCCCGTAGTCGTATCGGCGTCCTACCACGCCGTCGCTGGCGTACTTCGAGGGGAAAAGCGCCTCGACAGGATGCTTGAGGGCCATCAGGTCGGCCACGATGCTGCGCAGCGCATCCATCACATCGGGGTTGCGCCGCAGCTGTTCGGTACCACCGGTGACTTGCAGCCATTGGCGGGCGATGACGATAGGTGCCACAAGGATCGGGACCGAATGGTCCGGTGTTCCTCTGGGTACGCGGCTGCGGTCCATGAAAAAGCGCAGCGTAGCCCAGGTGATCTCGGGGCAGAGATGAGCAACGCTGACAGCGGTGGGTTCCACGTCGATACCCCAGACCGTGCCGTAGCCGTGGGAGGGCGCTCCCTGCCAGTGAGCCAGCAGCTCGCCGTCTGCATCAGTCTGGAGGCAGTTGAAGTTGTCAAAGAGACTGCGGATGTAGATATCCCGGCTGACCCGGGCCTCATCGTCGGCAGCTGCGGCGTCCACGGTGAGTCTGCCCAGGCGCGTCAGCCAGTAGTCGGCAGTCAGGTTGAGCCAGTCCAATGCCGATCGCATATGGAAACCGTAGATGGTGGGCATCACGTCAGCGTAGCTCGCACCCAGGGCGACGTAAGTCTCAAAGACGCGCTCGCCGCCGGGCGCCAGTTCAAAGGCCAGCTCCGTCTCGAACGGTGGCTCTACCTTTGTCCAGGTGCCATCGTGGAGGTGGATCCCGACGGACCCATATGGCTGACTTAGAATCAGAGTGCCCTGGCGTTGGTGTACTCGAGGTCCACCAGCAGCCCGATCGGTCCGGGCGTCCTCGTAGTGGCCGACGAGAAGGTCGCCCGCCTGCAGCACAACCTTACCACGAACGAAGTCGCCCCCGGTGTTACGAACTCGCAGGACATAGATAGCGCCGACGGGGCCCGGGAGCGGCGCCGGCGCCAGGGGAGCACTCTGAGGATTGGCGGAGACCGGGGCCACGGTGGTCAGCGTGATCTCCAGGCCGTCGGCTTGACCGATGGTCACCGGCAAGAAGTCGTGGCCGTAGAAGGAGGTCACGTCGAGGCCCGCCAGCGGGTCGTCGGGGCTTGAGATCGTGATGGGTGCCTCGCGCCCCTCCAGCTCAAGCCGGTAGGCGAGGTCGCCGGCGTACATCACGACATCGAAGTGATGGTACATGCCAACGCCCAAACCCAGCTCCCCCGTGCCTGGTGGGGCGGCGTAGAGCTGCGTGGGCATCGCCACGAACCGGAGCATACCGTTAGCTGCGTGACCCAGCAGGACGCGAGCGTTGGATTGCGTGAAAAGTGCCTCGATGTTGGGCGCCAGGGGCAGCGGGCTCCCGTCGGCGTGTCGCGCCTGGTCAAAAGCGACGTCGGCCTTGCCCCCCGCGAAGAAGGGCGACCGGGGCATGTTGTGCACTGCATCCCAATCGGGGAAGGTTGATTTTGTCACAAGTACCTCCTACCTGAGCTCAAGCCGGAACCGGCGGATGTTGGATCGGTAGTAGCCGGCCTCTTGACCTGCAGGACCCCAACTGCCGGAGAACTGCAGCCAGCCCGTCACGCCATCTGACTCCATCCACTTGAGCGGGACTCGCGGGCAGTAGGGGTTGACCTCCTTGCCCTCCCAGTACTCCTCGAAGTGGACCAGGGAGAAGGGCCTCCACGGCTCTGGGGCATCGAAGACTAGGAGATCGGTGCCGTCATCTTAGTTCGCGTTGGTCGCCGCCAATAGCGCCTTGATGTACCCCACCGAGTAGGCCAGGCCCATGCTCAGCGAGTCCTGATCCCCCTCCAGGGCTGGGATGTGATCGGGGTTGATGCAGCCGTCGAAGCCGACCTGCTGCAACGCCCGCAAGATCCGGGCCATGTTCATATCGCCGTCGTCGAGGAGCACTTCCTCAAAGCCACCGGCGGTAGCCAGGCTGCCGCGGACGTTCCGGAAGTGGACCGTGAAGAGTCGCCCTTTGCGCCCGTAGTTGTTGATCTCGTCAAGCACCAGCGGCGCTCCGCCGGCCTCCGCCCGCGTGCCGATGCAGTAGAGGTAACCCACGCACCGGTTCGGGAAGAGATCGATGACCCGATGGTAGCCCATGCTGTCGAAGGGCGTGCCGGCATAGGGCGTATCCGACGGATGAAGCGCCAGCTTGACCCCGGTCTCCTCCGCGATGGGCACCAGCCGCTCGTAGACCCGCCGGAATTGGCCCCACCAGGCGTCGAGGGCCTCCGCCGACCGCGGTTCGGGCTCGGACCGGTGCGCGTATTCTCCTCGCGAGACATAGCCACCGCGATGCTCCGACTGGTAGGGATGGGTGCGATGCGGCATAGCGTCGCCGCCGAAACGCTGCCGGGCGATGGGCACCCCCGCGTCGCCAAAGACCCGCAGCGCCGTGCACGCCGCCTCTAGCTCGTGATCGAGGTCCGGCTCACCGTTCATGAACGCCTCACTGATGTTCGGCAACGTCACACGGTTGATCTCGAGTCCCCACGCCGACAGCGCCTTGCGGATCGCCAATGCGCCGTCGAGGCTCGGGACACCGGTCTCCGCTACGCCCGGAAAGGCCTCAGCCGCACCGAAGTCAATGCAGTCCACACCCAACTGCGTCACGTGCCGCAGATACGAGTCCGACAGATCACCAGGCCAAGTCGAGATGCGGATCATGCCAACCCCCAGTAGAGCAACCAGCGTCTAGACGTTGGAACGTTGGAGCGTTTCAACGTTTCAACGCTAGACGAACACCACCTTGTACGCTTGTTTCGGCTCCGCGAGCAGCAGTGCATACGCCGCTGCGTAATCCTTCAGCGGGAAGCGATGTGTGATCATCTGGCCCATGTTGACGGCGCCTGAAGCGATCAACTCGTGGGCCTCTCGCTCATCGCGGTAGAGCGCATTCGACGACGTCATCATCCGCCGCTCGCTGCCAAGCGCGAGCGCGTTCATGGTGACTTCCGTGTCGTGTACAGCTAGATTGACATAGGTCCCTGCAGGCGCCAGCACCGTGAGTCCCAGCGCCGTTGTCTCCGGCGTGCCAACGGTGTCGAAGACCGCCGTGCAGCTTCCTGCACCCAGCTCGTCAGCCAGGTCCATCTGGGTTGGGTCGACGCACGCGATGGCGGGATAGCGACTGATGACCTCTTGGGCCACGGGCGCTACCTCTGACACGACCACGCGCCCCGCACCTCGCACGCGCGCGACCTGCGCGATGCTCAGGCCGACCGGCCCGCCCCCGATGCACAGGACAGTCCCCCCTGGCACCATCTCGGCCTGCCCGACGGCGTGCACCGCCACGCCGAGGAAGTCGCGCAGCGCCTCTTCTTCAAAGCTCACGTGGTCCGCCATCGGATGAAGAAGATCGGCCCAGGCAATGCAGTATTCGGCGTAAGCACCAGGATAAGTGTCCATCTCACCCCACCCCTGTGCATGGCCGATGTGCAGCGTGTTCCGACAAAGATTCTCGTGACCGGATTGGCAGAGCTCGCACACGCCGCACGTGCGGAACGCCTGCGCCCCCACTCGCTGACCCAATAGGTGCGCGTAGCGCTCATGTGCGACCTCGACAACCACCCCGGCGAACTCGTGCCCCAGCAGCATATTCGCAGGGTTGTCCACATGGTGCCCCAACGTGTGCAGGGCCCACGGGTTCTCTCCGGCGTAGTAGCGCAGGTCGCTCCCGCAGATCCCGCAGGCCTTGACCTGGATCAACACCTGGTCCGGTGCTCTCAGCTTCGGTCGCGGTATCTCCGTCAACTCCAGCCGGTACGGCTCTCGCAGCAAGATGGCTTTCATAGGTTCGGATCGCAGAATAGAGAATCAGAGAATGAGCGAATGTCAGAATCAGATAGCCAACAGCGCAAGCGCCGTTCTCTGACTCTCCATTCGCTCATTCTGCTGTCTAGCCCATCATCCGCCAGTAGACCGCATTCCATCGCAGCCTATCTTTGAACGCGGGGAGCTGCGTGTCTCCGTCGATGTTGACACATTCGATGTTGGCCATCTCGGCGAAATCAGCCAGATGCGCCGCTGTCACAGCTTGGCTGAAGCCTGTGTGATGCGCGCCACCGGCGAGAATCCACGCCGCCGCCGCTACCTTCAGATTGGGCTCGGGCACCCAGACCACGCGGGCTACCGGGAGCTTCGGCAGCGGCGCATCAGGTGGCACCACCGTCACGGGGTTCACGAGCATCCGGAACCGGTCGCCCATGTCGATGACGGAGGCGTTCACCGCCGGCCCTTCGGCGACATTGAACACCAGCCGCACGGGATCGCCCTTGCCGCCGATACCCAGTGGGTGGATCTCCATCGCCGGCTGTCCCGTGCCTATGGTTGGGCAGACCTCCAGCATGTGTGCGCCCAGCACCTTCGTGTTGCCCGGCTCCAGGTGGTAGGTGTAGTCCTCCATAAAGGAGCAGCCCCCATCGAGCCCCGCACCCATCACCTTCATCGCCCGCACCAGCGCCGCCGTCTTCCAGTCTCCCTCAGCGCCGAAACCGTAGCCATCGGCCATCAGACGCTGCACTGCCAGCCCGGGCAACTGGTTGAGGCCCGTCAGGTCCTCAAAGCAGGTGGTGAAGGCGCTGAAGCCACCGTCCTCGAGGAAGGCCCGCATGCCCAACTCAATGCGTGCCGCATCCTTCAGCGAGTCACGCTGCTCCCCGCCAGCGCGAAGCGCCGGCATCAGATCGTACTGCGCCGCGTACAGAGCCATCTGCGCGTCAATCTCGACGTCGGCTACCGCATCGACATAAGCCACCAGATCACCCAGGCCATAGCCGTTGACCGAGTAGCCAAAGACAATCTGTGCGGCGACCTTGTCGCCCTCAGTCACAGCCACCTCGCGCATGTTGTCGCCGAAGCGAGCGACCTTTATCGTCTGCATGTCGGCCCACGCGGCTGCCGCCCGCATCCAGACGTCGAGTCCAGCCCGGACCTCTGGATCCTCCCAGTGGCCAACAATTACCTTGCGCACCTTCCCCATCCGCGTGCCGATGAACCCAAACTCCCGCCCACCGTGAGCTGACTGGTTGAGGTTCATGAAGTCCATATCGATGTCGGACCAGGGAATATCGCGGTTGTACTGGGTGTGCAGGTGGACGAAGGGTTTCTGCAGCGCATTCAGGCCCGCAATCCACATCTTCGCCGGGGAGAAAGTGTGCATCCACGTGATCAGGCCAATGCACGCGGGGTCGACGTTCGCCGCCGCGCAGATCCCGGCGATCTCGCCCGGTGTCTTCACCACAGGCTTGTAGACGACCTTGACCGCCAGCTCGCCGGACGCATCCAGCCCCGCCGCGATCTTCTCGGCATCCGCCGCCACTTGTCGCAGCGTCTCCTCGCCATAGAGCGACTGGCTTCCCGTCACAAACCAGACTTCGTACTGCTTGAGATCCATCATGGTTCTACCTCCGTTGGGATAGATGAGTAGCGTTGCTTGTCTGCATACGGGTTGATCGACAGTCCCTAGCTCACAATTGACCATTCACGAGTCAGGGCTGCACTTGCGACTGACGACGCGACCAACCCCAGTGCACCAATGTGAATCGTGATTCGTGGACCGTGACCCATCCCAAAACGTGCAAGCGTCCTCTCCGGCCACCGTGAATCAGGACTCCGGACCCTTGACTACGCCATCTCACCAAAGGTCCAGACATAGTCACTGCCCCACTGCTCCCGGATCAACCCGATATGCGCGGAATGGTAGGTCCAGTGCCAGAGCAGGTGCATCAAGACCGCCCGGGGGGTCAGGGG
>JAFGNI010000233.1 GCA_016927095.1 Anaerolineae bacterium
ACCAACGTCGGCGACCTGACCGGCGATCTCTCCGGCGTCAGCCGGGACGACACGCTGATCTGGGTGGGGACGGAGAACCGCCAGCACCTGCTGGGCCACATGAGCCTGCTGGGGGTCAAGGGCAGCCCGGTGTTTCCCATGTGTGCCAGTGGCCCCGACGAAAGCTACCTGGGTGATCCCACCTGGACTGGCCTGTCCGAATGGGCCGACCGCTGCCGTGAGCAGGAAGGGTTGGTGATTATCCCTCATTTCCCCTATCCTTACGCTGAGGTGGTGGCCGACCTGATCCTGGACAAGGTGGACGGCATAGAGCTCTCCGCCTTCGGTCCTCAAACGGACGCCTTGGATACCCTGCAGACGCAGGAGTGGTACCGCTTCTTGAACTGCGGCTATCGCGTGGCCACGGTAGGTGGCACGGACAAGATGTGGGCCGGCATGCCCGTCGGTGGGGTGCGCACCTACGCCGACCTGCGCGGCGAGGAATTCACCTTCGAAAACTGGGCTAGGGCGGTGCGCGCCGGGCGGACGTTCACCACGAGTGGTCCCATCATCGGGCTGACGGTCGAGGGCAAGGTGGTTGGGGATGAGATCCGCCTGCCGGCCGAGGGTGGCACGCTGGGCGTCGAGGCGCGGGCCGAGTCGGTCCTGCCGTTCCACACGCTGGAGATCGTGGTCAACGGACGGCCGGTGGCCGCCGAGACGTGCGAGGCGGGGACGCGGCAGCTTACGGTGAAGGCCAATCTGCGCCTGGACGGCAGTGCGTGGCTGGCGGCCCGCTGCCTCGGCCGGCACACGCTGTGGCAGGGCCGGCCGACCCTGCTCGGGGCGCACACGTCGCCGGTTTACGTGGTCGCGGGCGATGAGGTGCAGTTCAGCCCGTCCGATGCTACTTTTATGATGACCATGCTGGACGGCGGCATGACCTGGCTGGACACCCTCTCTATCCCCGCCGACCCGGAGCGGCAGGCCAGGATCAGGAGCTTTTTCCAGCGAGCCAAGGAAGCGCTGCACCAAAGGCTGCACGCGGCTGGCTACGGCCATGGTCACTAAGCGCTGCGGTCATCCCGACGCCGACCGGTGAATCTCTGAATAGGTGTTGACTTCGGTGCAGCACCTGGTTGGGTGTTGCAAAGGGGGGTATGGATTTGTTGTATTATACAGGAGCTAGTGATGAACCCTCAACTTACTCCATCGAAAGGTCACCGTGAATTAAGGCTTCCGCGATGGGCAGTTCCCATCGTCTGGGCCATCCTCGTACTGGTGATCCTGGTCGTTCTGCCGTGGGCCGTTTCCAGGCTTGGCCCTCGCTATGGTTGGTCGCAAGCAGTACCCACAACGTGGAACCTTACAGGACTCATTGCAGTCGCCATAGGTCTCATGATGTACGTTTGGTGCCTCGTTTTCCATTTCAAGAGTTACCGTGATTCGGTACGCATTAGCTTCTCACCACCGCACCTGGTCGTGACCGGTCCATACAGGTACTCCCGGAACCCAATGTACGTCGCAGGCCTGTTCGCCTGGATTGGATGGACGGTCTTCTACGGAAGCCCGGCGGTTTTCATCGGGCTAGTACTCTTATGGTCATTGTTCACCTTGCGAGTGATCCCTTACGAGGAGCGTCAACTCGAAGCGCTGTTTGGCGACGAATACCGCGAATACAAGAAATCGGTACCTCGATGGATCGGTCGGATCTGAAGCTATTGCTTATCGGTTTTTCGGCGACCTCAGTTGGGATACCCCGCCTATGGCTGGAAAGGGCGGTTTCAGCCGGTTGGGGTCATATATGGTGTTCAACTCGCAAATGGGCTGAGGTTGAATAGTTACTCTTCGCCTTTCAATTCCTTCGTTTTCTGACTGTTGATGGCCTCAAACATCACGCTTGTACCCATTGGCACTGTCTCGCCTGCACTCGTGTCGTGGCTGGTGGATCGGTTGGCGCAGGCTACTCACCGGGATGTCGTTGCAGGTGAAATGGTTCCTCTGCCTGTCGCTGGCTACGACAGACGTCGCCAACAGTACCGGGCGAGTGCGTTCATCGCTGTGCTGCGCGCTCTCCACTGCCCCACCGCTGAGCGGGTGGTGGGTCTGACTGAAGTCGACTGCTACGCCAGCGGCCTGAACTTTATCTTTGGGCAGGCGATGATGGGTGGGCGAGAGGCCTTTGTCGCGCTGCCGCGCCTGCGAGAATCTTTCTATGGTTTGCCAGAGGATACGACCCTCTTCCGCGAGCGCGTTCTCAAGGAGGTTGTGCACGAGCTGGGGCATACCTGGGGACTTTCTCACTGCGCCGATCCCCATTGTGTGATGCATTTCTCCAACTCGTTACACGATACCGATGCCAAGGGAAAAGACTTCTGCCCGAGATGCCAAGCTTGGATTGGAGGGACGGGGCAGGCAAGATGAGGGGGAGATGCCGGTGCCGTCTGTAGGACAATTGCGGGATAGGGCAGTGCCGTGGTCGAGTGAGAATTGAGGGCGAAGCTGCGGTGCGCGGCCCTCGACGATCCATAGGGGACCGGCATCCAGCCGGGAAGGTGTCAGGCGTCCTATGACTATCCGCATCGGCACATCAGGTTGGGTCTACGACCACTGGCGCGGGATCTTCTATCCGGAGGATCTGCGCCAGGGTGATTGGTTGAGCTTCTGCGCCCGCGAATTTGACACGGTCGAGATCAATTACTCGTTCTACCGGCTTCCCAGCGAGGATGCGTTTTACCGATGGCACGAGCAAGCGCTGCCTGGCTTCCTCTACGCCGTCAAGGCCAGCCGCTACCTCACCCATCTGAAGAAACTTCGAGACCCCGAGGAACCGCTCCAGAGGTTCTTCGAGCGTGCCGGTCGTTTAGGCCAAGCACTCGGCCCGATACTCTACCAGCTCGCGCCGCGTTGGCACGTCAACTTGCCGCGGTTCGAGCACTTCCTGGCTGCCTTGCCGAACGGACATGTCCACGTCGTCGAGTTCCGCGATGCGAGTTGGCTGATCGAGGGTGTTTTCCGGCTGATGGAACGCTACCACGTCGCCCACTGCATCCACGATATGCACCCGCTGCAGGTGCCCCTGCGGATCACCGCGCCGCCGGTCTACGTGCGCTTCCACGGCGACCCGACCCACGGCGGCGATTATCAGGAAGCGGAGCGTGAGACCTGGGCCCGGCGCATCGACGGCTGGCGGGCCCAGGGTCTGGACGTCTTCGTCTATTTCAACAACGATGTCGCCGGTTACGCTCTGAAGAACGCGAGGACCCTGAAAAGACTGCTGGTCGAGTAGGTGCGCGGGGCGTGGTTTGCCGAGTAGCCGCCCTTACCGGTTGTGATGCGTTCCGCATACGGAACGCATAGCCACGCCCGGCAGGCGATCTACCCTTGCTACAGCGGATAGACGACGATCCCACCCAGATGCGCCTCGCCAGCCCAGCACCGCACGCCGTCGATCCAGCACTCGTGGCCCGCGCGCTCCTCGCCGCTGTCGGCGTAGACCACCTGGAAGCCGCCGCTCAGGGAGCGGTTGTAGAAACGCAGCGGGCGACCGTGCTCGTCCACGGCGCGCTCGAGGCAAGCCGGGCACACTGCGGTCGGGTAGCGCGGATTGGTAGAGATGGGAGACCCACAGATCGGGCAGGGATGGTATTTGGCTCCAGGCGACTGGCTGCCACTCATCGCAGGAACACGCCCATGTTGCGCGGAATGATGTCGAGCAGGTCCACCAGATCCCAGCGCGCCAGCTTTTCCATCAGCGCATCAGGAAGTTCGTCAGGTGGAACTCCTTTGAGCAGCAGGGTCGTCTCTTCCGCCGAGAACTCTGCCCCCTCCTTGATCCATCCCAGGAACTCCTTGTTCTCCGGGCAGACCCGCTGGCAGATCATACACCCGACCAGGCAGTTGTGCCACGCCGGGTCCACCCACGCCGGGAAGGGCACAGAGCCCGGCTTTTCGTTGCGGAACGTGAGGCAGCGTTCGGCGTGGATCAGGAAGCGCTCTGCCGTGATCGCGCCGGTGGGGCAGGCGCGTATGCACGCCTGACACTTTTGGCAGTGCTCCATCATCCGCGCTTCCTGCCAGGCATCCTCCGGGCAGGGCAGGTCAGAGAACAGCGCCACCGGGCGATGGAAACTCCCCAGTCCGGCGACGTAGGTGACGTTATTCTTGCCGTAGACGGCCAGCCCGCTATGCACGGCCAGCAGCTTCTCCGGCAGCGCCGCCTGCACCACCCGGTACCCTTGCGCGTCCAGGATTCCCGCCGCCAGGTCTTCGACCTGCTGATCGGTTTCTTTCCAGTGCAGGTAGGTCGGAGGCACAACGAGCGGGAGCGCCTCGCCGTTCCAGGCAAAGGTGAAGCGGATCTGCGGCTGTGGTACGGCGACGACGATCAGCGAGCGAGCTTCCGGCAGGTCGTCGGGAGGGCTGAACTTGAACCCGGCCAGCCGCTCCTGGTAGAACTCGTCATCGAAGAGACCCTGCCGGTAGCGCCCCTCGATCTCCTCTTGCAGGTCGCGCAGGTGGTGGACCGGCACGACGCGGCCCTGGCAGCCCTGCTCGTCCAATTGGCGTAAAGTCGGTATCATCTCACACCTCCTCAAATACTCATCCCGTCTCTGCGTCGAAGGGGTCTACTCCTCGATAGCGCGGACACTCAGCATCCCCGGCGAGAAGGTCGCCGCGCTCGCGGCGGGCCACGCAGCGCGCGCCGCCGCACTGCAATGCGACGTCGCAGTCAGCGCAACTACCTTGGAGTCGGGCGGTAGGGTCGCGCAACACGCCCCAGTTCTCCCCTCGTTGCCACAGCTCGGCGAACGGCGCCTGGCGCACGTTTCCGGCGTCGAGGTCGGCCAGGAACGAGCAGGGCGTCACGCGCCCATCGGGCCAGACGGTGCAGATGCGCCGCCCGGCGACGCAGCCGTGGACGCCTCGCCAGCGCAAGAGCGCCGGGTCTGCGTCTCCCATCAGGCTCACCAGGGCGCTATCTACCTCCAGTTGCAGTATCCCTCGCCAACTGTTCAGAATAGCGCGCAGGCGCAGCAGGTCGGCGCGGCAGAGCCTGTTGGCGCTGTACCAGGCTGTGACAGCCTCAGAGAAGATGGCGGGTGGCTTGGGCCGCAGGATCGTCACCCGCCGGACGCCCAACGTCTGCAGCCGGGCCAGTGTGCGGGGAAGACGGGAAAGCAGCGCCGGCGTGACCAGGAGATTCACGCCCACCTGCAGCGTCGAGTCGAGCAGCGCCCGCAAGGCTCGTGTGACGGACCGGTCTCGCTCCCGGGCCCCGTCGTCCGGCCCGTCCTTCGACCGGCTCAGGATGTCATTCCAACTGAGGTTGACGCGGGCCACACCGGCCCGTTCCAGGCGCCGGATCACGTCGGCGTCGAGCAACGTCCCGTTGGTGGTCAGGTTAGGCACGATGCTCCGCTCCCGGGCGTAGGCCAGCACATCGAACAGGCCCTCGTACAGCAATGGCTCACCGCCCCCCACGGCCAATTGGAAGACGCGCATGTGCGCCCATTGGGCGATCAATCCCCGCAGCTCGGCGACGGTCAGCTCCGGTCCGGCGCCGGCGCCCGGATGCGGCACGTAGCAGCCGGGGCAAGAGAGGTTGCAGCGGGCGGTGATCGCCAGGTGCACCGTCTCCGGCGCGGAGAGCGTGAGAATGTCGCCCAACCAGGGGGTATCTGGAACCGGCGTCGTCTGCTCCCGGTTCACGTCTGCCGGGCAGATGAAGCCCAGGTGCGCCAGCCGTGGCGCCAGGCGCGCGGCGGGATGGTCGGGCGGCGGCAGCGGGCGAGGCCGGAGGCAGGCGCACAGGAAGCGGTATGCCTCCGCGTCCACCTCCAGCGTGACGCCGCGCTCGCGGTGGAAGGCCATCCCGCCGAAGGCTTCGGGCCGCAGGGTCACGGCTTCGGCCAGGCGCCAGGCTTCCATCGGCGTCAGTAGCTCTCCATCACGTTCAGCAACGTCTGGGCGCTTTCGGACAGCGGCTCGACCGGCTCTGGCTCGGCGTCGCCATACCCGCCGTAGGCCTCGTACATTGCCCACACCACGCTCAGGTCGCCGGCGAGCAGCTCGTCGCGCACCTGCCCGAACAGGTCGGCCAGGCCCTCGAACGGGTCCTCTCCGAATTCGTCGTACGCCGCGCCATAGTCCAGTTGCATCCCAAAGTAGAGGATCATCCGCTCGCCGGACACGCGCACACGGAAGCCGTTGCCGTCGGCATCACAGTCGTACTGCGATAGCCGCTCTATCAGGCTCGGATCGTGGGGCAGCGAAAGGCGGACGGCCCACCAGTCGTAGCTCTCGCTGACCAGGACGTCGTAGCCCAGCGTGAGCAGCTTGTCCGGCCAGTCGCCGGGGATGTCGCTCCAGTCGCCCAGATAGTGAAAGCGCAGGCGGCGGCGGGCCGCCTCGCCGGTCAGGTCTTGCACCGCCTGGCGCTGCTCGGGCGCCAGTTTGTCGAGTGCGAAGAACTCGTAGGATGAAGAGCTATGGTCGGCCTCGAAGCCGCGTCGCAGACTGAGAATACGCATAATGATCCATCCTGCTCGATGTATACACGTGAGTGGCCGGCTTGCAGTCACTCCACCAACTGTGCGCAGCCGGTGTACCACAGGATTCTGTCGCGCTCGTCGCCGATCAGGTCTTGCTCCTTGTCCAGTATCTCCTGGATCAGCGGGAGGAGCGGAGCTTCCCCATCCCAGTTCTCCACCAGGATGGCCTCGTCGTCCAGTCGCCGGCGCACCACGTCGGCCACGTAAGCGCACAACCACAAGTCGTCCACGTAGCCGTAGGGGCCGTGCAGCTCCTCTGCAATGATATCGGCCGGCAGGATAAAGTAGGCGATGGCGCTGGAGATCAGGGGGCGCAGGCTCACTGGCAACTGCGGATCGTCCAACATGCGCGTCAGCAGCCGGTAAAAGTCCGACATCGCGCCCCCCTACTTCCCCAACCGGTCGTTAACCAGATCAATGAGGGTGAATGTAAGAGCATAGATGAAGACCGCGACAGGCACAACGATGTTGCCCAGAAGGGCCACCGGCTTGCCGGCGGTGACGTTGGCGACCAGCTCGCAGGCAATATAGAGACCGACGATGAGGATTGTATCGAAGGTCATCTCTCCTCCTGTTACATCATACAGTATACTCGACCTCGTGCGAAAGTCAAAAACACGTCTCACCAGAGTCACAAGTTGGCTTGCGTTTGCCGGACACCTGTGATATGCTGGAACTTGATGATGGATCACTTCGTTCACCTGCACATCCATTCCCACTACCTGAAATGCTGCCCGACGAGGAGCGAATCTGATAAACAAAACACAGATACCGGACGAAATCAAGGCCCGCGTGGACGAGATCGTGGCCCGGTTCAACCAAACCGAGCTCCGTGATCCGAACGTGTTCTTCTCCACGAAAGAAAATGTGTAAAGAAAGCTTGGGAGGATGACTTGATGATCCAGCAACCAGGTGACACGCCTTCAGAAAAGTCCACGTCTCTCATCACGTGGCTGTCGAATGCCAACACGCCCTCGATCCGTTATCTGACGCTGCGCCATCTGCTGGGCCGATCTGAGACGGACGTCGACGCGCGCACAGCGTGGCAGGAGATGCAAACGACCGGTCCCATCCCCGCGATCATGGCGGGGCAGACACAGGCCGGTCACTGGGACGGCGAGCGCAGTTACTACACGCCGAAATACATCAGCACCCACTGGAGCCTGCTGCTTCTGGCAGAGCTGGCCGCCGACCCTACCGACCCACGCCTGCACAGAGGTGTGGAGTTCATGCTGACCGCCACCCAGAACGAGCTGGAACGGGCCGTCGCCTCGGAGGGGCACGGCCTCTCCTGCTTCTGGGGCAACCTGCTCCGCTATGCCCTCCACTGTGGCTACGCCGATGACCCGCGCGTGAGCACAATCGTCCGCTACCTGGCCCACGACGCCCGAGAGGGAGGCTGGCGCTGTGCGCACAACGACGAGTTGCCGTGCGCCTGGGGCGCTGCCCGCGCTCTGTGGGGATTGGCGGCATTGCCGTCCGAGCGTCGTTCTCCCGAGACTGAAGCGACTGTCGAGAACGGGCTGGCTTTCCTCCTGGAAGCCCACAGCCTGGTCGAGGCCGACTATCCCACGTCAGGCCGGGTTCACACTCTCTGGTCCCGGCTCAACTTTCCCCTGTTCTACCAGGCCGACACCCTGTTCGTGCTGCGGGCGCTGGCCGAGTTGGGGAAGCTCGACCATTCCGGGGCCGGCCCGGCGCTGGAGTGGCTGGCCTCTCGACGCCAGGCCAACGGTCGCTGGCGTGGAGCCAGCCCTTTCCGGCGACGCACCTGGGCGGCGCTGGCAGATCGGGAGGATACAGACCGCTGGGTCTCTCTGCACGCGGCGATCATTCTGCGAAACTACACGCCAGAGTGATTTCGAGTCCTCATCGCCGCCGGCAGCGCGCCGCCGTGATCCAGACCGAGCGGTTGAGCAATAGAGATCGATGGAACAAAGACGGACACGTACAGAGCAAATCACCGTCCATCTTCACTCGGCGCATACCCCCGTTTCTGCCGTCGCTCCACCTGGGTCTTCGCCTCGGCAGCCGCCTCATCTTCCGTGACGAACTCCTCGATCCGGCATTGAGACCAGTTGCCCTCTAGTCGTCCCCACGTGCGCACGACGGCCCACGCGCCAAACAACGTCTGTCCCCAGGCTATCGCGTACCAGCGGCGCAGGTTCTTCTCTGGATCGACCTTGACGAATCGCCGGATACCCACGATACCTCACCTCAACCGCGCCTGCAACCCCGAGTACCGCTTGCGCACCTCGTCGTTGTTGACGGCGATGCCGACAGCGCGCCGCGTCCCCACCAACACGACCAGCCCCTTGGCCCGCGTGACGGCGGTGTAGAGCAGATTCCGCTGCAGCATCCGGTAGTGCTGCGTGTGCAGCGCCACCACCACCGCATCGTACTCCGCCCCCTGAGCCTTGTGGATGGTCACGGCGAAGGCGTGCATCAGTTCGTCTATCTCGTCCCACCGGTAGATCACGGGGCGGCCGTCTATCTTGACCACCACCTCGCGTTTCGCCGGGTCAATCTGCGCCAACCGGCCGATGTCACCGTTGAAGACGTTCTTGGTGTAGTTGTTCTCCACCTGCATCACCTTGTCGCCCACGCGAAAGATACGCCCGCCGATCTGTTGCTCGGCTTTGAACACGAAGCGAGGATTGAGCGCATCCTGCAAGCGGACATTGAGGTTGGCGACCCCGAACACGCCCTTGTACATCGGCGCCAGCACCTGCACCTGGTCCACGGGATCGATGCCGAACTTGTCGGGGATGCGACGTTGCACGACGTCCACCAGCAGGTCGGCGGCCTCCTGGGGGTCTTCCTTGGAGAAAAAGTAGAAATCGAAGAACCCGTTGAGGGTGGGCATCTCGCCGTGGTTGATCTTGTGGGCGTTGACGACGATGCCGCTGTCGGCAGCCTGGCGAAAGATGGTGGTCAGGCGCACGACGGCGGCGTGGTCGGAAGCGATGAGGTCGCGCAGGACGTCGCCCGCGCCGACGGAGGGGAGCTGGTCCACATCGCCGACGAAGAGGACGTGCGTGGACGGATCGACGGCCTTGAGCAGGTGGTTGGTCAGCAGGATGTCGAGCATCGAGGCTTCGTCCACGATGAGAAAGTCGACCTCCAGCGGGTTTTCCTCGTCGCGGGTAAAACCGTCCTGGGAGTATTGCAGCAGGCGGTGGATGGTCTGGGCCTTGCGCCCGGTGGTCTCGGCCAGGCGTTTGGCGGCGCGCCCGGTGGGGGCGCAGAGGGCGTAGCGGAGGCCCATATCCTCCAACACGCCGATGATGGTGCGCACCGTCTGAGTCTTGCCGGTGCCGGGGCCGCCGGTGAGCACCGTCACCTTGCACGTCAACATCGTGTGGACCGCCTGTCGCTGTTGGGGCGAGAGCTCGATCCCGGCGAATCGCATCGCCCGGCTCAGCAGCGTCTCCCACTCGGCGGCGCTGAAACCGCGAAAGGGGAGGGCGGTGGGGCTTTCGGCCAGCGCCTGGAGACGGTTGGCGACGCCGACCTCGCCATAGTAGAAGGGCGTGGGATAGACAGCGCGTTCCTCGCGGTCACCGCCGGGGAAGGTCAGCGTCTCGCAGTGGATCGTGTCGTCATCCCACAGGTCCTCGATGGCTGCCTCGACCAGGTCAGGATGGACGGCGAGCAGGCGGCCGGTTTGCGTCACCACCTTCTCCCTGGGCGTGTAGACGTGACCCGATTGAACTTCCTCTCTCAGCACGTGGACCACACCGGCTTGGACACGGGCGGGTGAATCGGGCGGCAGCCCCAACTCGCGGGCGATGTCGTCGGCGGTCTTGAAACCGATGCCCCGGACGTCGCGCACCGGCCGGTAGGGGTCTTGCCGGACGACCTGCATCGCGTCGTTGCCATAGACCTTGTGGATCCTCACTGCCAGGCCGGTGGAGATGCCGTGTCCCTGGAGGAACATCATCACCCGGCGGATGTTCTGGTGCTCGTTCCATGACTCGGCGATCCTCCCGGCCGTCTTGGGACCGATGCCGGGCACTTCCTGGAGCCGCTCGTGTTCCTCATCGAGGATGCGCACGGTGTCAGCGCCAAAGCGCTGCACGATGCGCTCCGCCGTGACAGGGCCGATGCCTTTGATCAGGCTCGAGGCCAGGTACGCCTCGATGCCGGTGATGGTGGCCGGGAGGAGCTGCTCGCAGTGCGCGGCCTCGAACTGCTCGCCGTACTTGGGATGGGTCGTCCAGGTGCCCGCCAGGCGCAGGCGCTCGCCGGGCTCGACCGGGGGCAGGACGCCGACAACCGTGACATTCGTGCCGAGTCGGCCTTCGGGAGCAAGATCGAGCACGGCGTAACCGGTTTCTGCGTTGCGGTATATAATGCCTGAGACGGTACCGGTGATGGTTTCTGTCATACACGAGTCCTCAACTGTGACCCACAGGATAGCACGAATGTTCGAGATATGCAAGCGACGCGCTGTAAAACGAAAAGAGCACGGGCTCATCACCCGTGCTCTTTCTGCTATCGCTACAACCGCTCCCGTAGCCCCGAGTACCGCCGGCAGACCCGGTCGTTTTTCACGGCGATGCCCAGCGCCTGCCGCGTACCCACCAGCACGACCAGACTCCTGGCCCGTGTGATGGCGGTGTAGAGCAGGTTGCGCTGGAGCATCACATAGTGCTGGGTCACCACCGGCATCACGACGGCCGGATACTCCGATCCCTGCGACTTGTGCACCGACATCGCGTAGGCGTGCACCAGCTCATCGGCTTCGGGCCAGTTGTACTCGACATACACATCGTCTATACGAACGATCAGCTTCCTCTCGTCTACGTCAATGCGCGTCACCCGGCCCACATCGCCGTTGAACACCTCTTGGTCATAATTGTTCCGCGTCTGCATCACGCGGTCGCCTTCGCGGAAGACCCGCTTGCCCTTGCTCAGCTCCGCCTTGTGTGGGGAGGGTGCGTTGAGGGCCGTCTGCAGTTGGACGTTGAGGTTGGCGATGCCACACTCCCCCCGGTGCATCGGCGCCAGCACCTGGACATCGTGCGGCGACAGGCCAAACGTGCGCGGGATGCGGTTCGTCACGACGTCCACCAGCAAGCGGGCGGCCTCCTGCGGATCCTCCTCGGTGAAGAGAAAAAAGTCGCCGTACCCGTCGTTGCAGATCGGGGACTGTCCTCGGTTGACCCGGTGAGCGTTAACGACGATGCCGCTGCCTGCGGCCTGGCGAAAGATGCGCGTCAGATGCGCCACGTTGACCCGATCGGACGCGATGAGATCGTGCAACACGTTGCCCGCTCCCACCGAGGGGAGTTGGTTCACGTCGCCTACGAAGAGCACCTGTGTGGACGGCTTGAGCGCCCGGAGCAGGTGCGCGGCCAACTGGATGTCCAGCATCGAGGCCTCGTCCACGACGATGAAATCCGCGTCCAGCGGGTTCATCACATCGTGATGGAACCCCACTTCGGGATTGTACTCCAACAGGCGATGGATGGTCCGGGCGGAGCGTTCCGTGGTCTCGGCCAGCCGCTTGGCCGCCCTGCCGGTGGGGGCGCAAAGCGCGTACCGGCAGCGCAGTCTCTCCAGCGTATGGACCACGGCCTTCGTCGTGACGGTCTTGCCCGTTCCGGGCCCGCCGGTGAGCACCGTGACCTTGTTGCCGATGGCCGAAACGACGGCGTCGTATTGTTCTCGCGACAACTCGACGCCGTTCGCCTGCGGCGTAACCTCGTTAGCCCCTTCGATCGAGGATGGTGTGTTCATCAATGACCTGACCAGATTCGCCACATCGGTCTCCGCATCCCAGAGCGACGAGAGATATACCTTGCTTCCGTCGGTCTCGATCTTGTGTCGCTCTCGCAAGCTGTGAGCGGCCTCCTCGAGATGTGGAGCGACGGCCTGGCCCAGTGTATCCAGCGCCTGAGCTTTCAGCTCGCTCCAGGGCAAGTAGGTGTGTCCATCGGCGGCGGCCTCCTGCAACACGTAGATCAGGCCGGCATCCACCCGCGCCGGGGTATCGAGCGCGATCCCCATCGCGCGAGCCACAAAGTCGGCCCGCTTGAACCCGATCCCGCTGATCTCGGTCAGCCGGTACGGATCCTGCTGCAAGACGGCCAGGGCGTCCGAACCGAACTCGCGATGGGCGCGTACCGCCATCGTGGTCGAGATGCCGTAGCCATGCAGGGCCATCATCAACCGGCTCAGACTGCGATGCTCCTGCCACGATTGGGCGATGGCGTCGGCCCGGCCTTTGCCGATGCCCCTCACCTCCTGCAGCCGCTCCGGTTCCTCGTCGAGCACACGCAGTGTATCCCGACCAAAACGGGCTACGATGAGGTGAGCCGACGCGGGTCCGACGTTCTCGATCAGCCCTGACCCCAGGTACGCCTCGATCCCTTCCTCCGTTCTGGGAGCCACGATCTCGTGATCTGCGATCTGGAACTGCTTGCCGTACCGGGCGTGCGTCGTCCAATGCCCCCACAGGACCAGGTCCACGCCGGGAGATACCTCCGGCAGTGTGCCGACGGCGGTGGTGAGCAGGCCGCTTCGTTCCTCGATCCTGACGACCGAGTATCCGTTGTCGGGATTGCGGTAGACGAGTTTCGCCACTGTGCCTTCGATGCGTTGCGGGTCCATCAGAAACCCAAGCCTCTTTCCCGCATACTCGTGTATCGCTGTTTGGCGACGATCAGGTGATCTAGCAACTCGATGTCCAACAGCTTGCCCGCCTGAACCAACTGGCGAGTCACCTCGACGTCCTCCGGCGATGGGCTGACGTCGCCGGTCGGGTGGTTGTGGGCTACGATGACGGCGGCGCTATTACACCGGGTCGCGTTGCGGAACACCTCGCACACGCGGATGTGCGTGGAGTTGAGGTTGCCCACGTACAGCGTCTCGCGTCCGATCACGCGGTTGCGGGTGTCGAGGAACAGGACCACAAAGTGCTCCTGCTCCAGGTGAGCCATCTCGGACATCAAGAGTTG
>JAFGNI010000234.1 GCA_016927095.1 Anaerolineae bacterium
ACAGAGAGGTCGAGGTAACGATTGATCAACCCTATCGATTGGTTGCTAGGGCTCTTTTCGCTGGACATCGGCATCGATCTCGGGACGGCGAATACCCTGGTCTATGTGCGTGGGAAGGGCATTGTCAGCAACGAGCCCTCCTGGGTGGCACGGGACCGCCACAGTCGCAAGATCCTGGCCGTCGGTGCCGAGGCGAAGGAGATGGTGGGCAAGACGCCCGCCAACATCGTTGCCATTCGACCGTTGCGGGATGGCGTTATCTCAGAGTTTGACGTCACCGAGGTGATGCTCCGCTACTTCATCCGGAAAGCCCACGAGCGACTCATCATCCCCTATCCCCGTCCCCGTGTGGTGATCGGCATTCCCAGTGGTGTGACCGAGGTGGAGAAGCGCGCTGTGCACGATGCCGCACTGGAGGCGGGTGCCCGCGAGGCTTACCTAATCGAGGAGCCGATGGCTGCTGCTCTTGGCGCCGGCTTGCCGGTCACTGAACCCCAAGGCAGTATGATTGTGGACATTGGGGGTGGCACCACGGAGGTCGCGGTCTTCGCGCTAAAGGGTATCGTGGTCAGCCGCAGTCTCCGTATCGCCGGCGACGAACTGGACGAGGACATCGTGCAGTACTCCCGTCAGAAGTACAACCTCGCCATCAGTGAGCGGATGGCGGAACGCATCAAGATCAACATCGGGTCGGCCTATCCTCTTCCTGAAGAGCGGACGATGGCGATGCGCGGGCGGAACTTGATTACGGGCCTGCCGGAGGAGATCGAGATCAGCAGTATCGAGATCCGTGAGGCTATGAGCCGCTCGACGAACATCATCGTGGATCTGGTTCGTGACACCCTGGATGAGACACCGCCAGAGCTGGTCTCCGACTTGATGGAGACGGGCATCTGCCTCGCTGGCGGCGGCGGTCAGCTCAAGGGGATGGCGGAGCGCATCGGCGAGGAGACCCACATCCGCGCCTGGGTAGCCAATGACTCCCTTACCTGCGTTGCACGGGGTGCGGGCATGGTGCTGGAGAACTTCGACGCCCTGCGGGCGACGCTAGCCTCGGAAGATAGCTGGCGCCCGGGAGGCTCCGCTTCGTGGTAGCCCTTGCTTGGCTATGCTTTCTAGGCGGGCTGGAAGGTGGGCGAGGGGAGGCCGATGATCGGGTTGGAGCGCCAAGATGAAGCGCAATGGTGGTCCGTGGCTGGCCTGGATCCTGCTGCTTGTTGCCCTGATTCTCCTCATCCTCAGCGAAAGCGGCACGTTACGCCCAGTTGAAAGCCTCTTGAGTTACGTTGTGGCGCCGGTGGAGCGCGTGACAGCCGCTGTTGTAGGGGCTGTGGGCACCGTCATCGGTGGGACGCGCGATGCAGCTGAGCTACAGCAACGCGTAGCCGAGTTGGAAGCAGCGAACGAGGCACTTGTGCAGGAGAACTTCCGTCTTCGCGAGTACCAGGCGGAGAACGCGGAGCTTCGTCGCCAGCTCGATTTCCACCAAGAGAACCCGACCTATGGCTCCCTCGGCGCTGATGTGGTGGAGCGGGGCTGTCTGGCTTTTCCCTGCGGGGAGGTGGTCGGTCAGGACACCAATCCTTACCTTCGGTTTGTCATCATCAACTTGGGAACGCAGGATGGGGTGGCGGTTGGTATGCCCGTTGTCACCGGTGGATCGGCGATGATCGGTCGGATTGCCCGCGTCTCTCCCAACCTCTCCTACGTCCAGCTCATCAACGACCCCACCAGCCGTGTCTTTGCGATGTTACAGCAGTCGCGCGTTACAGGTGTTGTTGAGGGATCCGAGGAAGGTGGCCTGGTGATGACCAACATCCTGCCGGACGAAGTTGTCAACGAGGGTGAAACGATCATTACCTCCTCCATCGGGGGCATGTTGCCACGTGGCCTGATCCTAGGGCAGCTGGAGGCGGTCGCCTATCAGGAGTCAGAGCTCTTCCAGCAGGGCGTCGTACGCCCCGCTGTTGACTTCCGCCGTCTGGAGACGGTCCTCGTCATCACCGATTTCCCTCAGCCCGATCTCGAGGAGTTTGAGGTCCCGTGAGCCTCTACTACGGCATCCCCATTCTGCTGCTGGCTGCCGTCCTCCAGAGCGCCTGGCTGGAGGACCTGCACATCATCGGTGGTCGACCTGACTTGGTGTTGCTCCTCGCTGTTACGTGGTCGATCATTCGCGGGGCCGAGGAAGGCGCGCTTTGGGGTTTTGTGGGTGGTGTATTCTGCGACCTGCTCTCCGGCGGCGGATTTGGTCTTTGGACGCTGTCTCTGACGACCGTCGGCTTTGTGGCAGGTCAGCCTTGGGTGCATTCGCTAGGGCCTACGGTGATCCGCTTGGCGCTGATGTCGGCCCTCGGCACGCTCTTCGGCCATCTTCTGCTGCTCCTGGCAATGGGTCTCTTAGGTTACACGGTTGACGTCGGAAGGGCGGTGCAGACGGTTGCCGGTCCTGCTGCGCTGCTCAACTTCCTGCTCTCACCCTTTGCGTTCACATTTTTGGTCTGGTTCCACAGGCGCTCGGGCCGTCAGTTGGGAGGCTTTGCTGCATGACTCGCTGGCTGAGCGATGACGCTTTCCGCAGGGCACGGCGCCGCCCGCAGACACGCGAGGTGACGGAACAGGGCGCCTCGCGCCCTAGTTGGTTCCTGCAGTCCCCACGGATCGCGCTGTTGGGCTGGGGGGTTCTGCTTATTCTCGGGCTCTACATGATCCGGCTCTGGCAACTGCAGTTCCTTGAGCGGGGGGCGTGGGAAGCCCGGGCGCAAGAGCAGCAGAGCCGGCTGGTCATCCTGAGCCCACCGCGCGGCGTGATCTACGATCGCAACGGCGAGATCCTCGTCCGCAATGTGCCAGCGTACAACGTGACGATCACGCCGGGAGAGCTTCCGGATGATCCCGAGCGCGAGCGCGAAGTGCTGATGCGGCTGGCGGCGATGCTGGAGGTCCCTTACAGCACTGAGGAGGGCTTTGACCGTCCCGAGTATCGCGGCGAGATCAACGCCATCGGGCGTGGGGACTTTCCTCCCTTTGGCGACGAGCCGGAACCCGGCCTTCTAGAAATGGTTGACAACGTGCGCTGGCTCGAGCCCTTTGCCCCGATTGTGGTAGACGAGAATATCGAGCGCGATCTAGCGCTTCTGATCGCCCAGGAGGGCGGTGTCACGATGCCGGGTGTGGGGATTGAGATCATCTCCCGCCGCCGGTACACCAACGGTGAGCTGACATCGCAGATCCTAGGCTTCCTCGGTCCGATCCCACGGGATAGCGTGGAAACCTACGAGCAGAAGGGCTATAATGCCGCGGTTGACCGGATCGGCTATGCCGGTGTTGAGGCGCAGTACGAGGAGCTGTTGCGCGGGATCCCCGGTCGCAAAATGGTGGAGAGGGATGTGCTTGGACAGGAGCTGGGCGTGTTGAGCGAGACCGCCCCGACCCCGGGCGACAACCTCTACTTAACCCTCGATGTGCGCTTGCAGGCTGTGGCGACAGAGGCGCTGGCCCAGGGCCTGGAAGAGGCCGGTTCCAGACGTGGGGCTGCTGTCGTGCTGGACCCCCGCGACGGTCAGCTGCTCGCACTGGTCAGCCTGCCGACCTATGACAACAACATGTTCAGCAAGAAGCTGGACGAGGATGCTTACGAGGCCTTGCTCAAGGACCAACACCATCCCTTCCTCAATCACGCTATCTCTGACCAGATCCCGCCCGGCTCGACCTTCAAGATCGTTCCGGCGACCGCGGGGCTACAGGAGGGCGTGATCAACCGCTTCACGACGCTTAACTGCCCGGGTCGGATGTTGCTGCCGAACAAGTTCGCCCCCGCCGATCCCAGCCTCGCCCAGCCGTTCTACTGCTGGATCCAGCTTCAGAATGGCCACGGGCATGGTCCGCTGAGTGTGGTGGATGCCCTGGCACAGTCCTGTGACATCTTCTTCTACCAGGTGGGAGGCGGACTCGAGGAGACCAGCTTTGAAGGCCTAGGCGTCGATCGCCTAGCAGCCTATTCAACCCAGTTCGGTCTGGGTGCGCAGACTGGGATTGATATCCCCGGCGAGGCCGCGGGCCTGGTGCCGACGCCGCAGTGGAAGCGACAGAACTACCAGGAGACGTGGACCACGGGTAACACCTACAACTTCGCGATCGGTCAGGGCGACCTCCTGGTTACCCCTTTGCAGATGGCCAACGCGCTGGCAGCGGTGGCGAATGGCGGGACGCTCTACAGACCGCAGTTCGTGCATCACATCCAGGAGGCGGATGGGAACGTCATCCGCGGCTTTGCGCCCGTCGTTAGCCACACACTGGGGATCGACGAGGCGGTCTGGCAGGTCGTGCGTGAGGGCCTGGACCTAGCTGTCTCGGAGACCGGTACCGGGAACCGGGCGTTATTGGACGAGATCAGCATCAACCTCGCCGGCAAGACCGGCACCGCCGAGTATTGTGACGATATCGCGCTCGAGGCCGGTCGTTGTGACGTGGACGAGGACGAGGTCTTGCCCACGCACGCATGGTTCATGGCGTACGGCCCGACGGAAGCGCCGGAGATCGTCGTAGTTGTCTGGATCTACGACGGTGGCGAGGGGTCCGTCGCGTCTGCGCCCGTTGCCAAGGAGATCCTGGACTTCTACTTCCGCCGCGAACTCGGACTCCTTGGTGTCGAGGAGGAGGCGCCCGAAGGTGAGGCGCCCGAAAGCGAAGCACCAGAGGGTGAAGGCGCCGTCCCCGTCGATGAGATGCTACCTGCGCCTGTGGAGCCCCCTCTCGATGAGCAGGTCGCGCCTGATATTGAGGCGCCGGCCGAGGGCCAAGCTGCGCCGGATGCTGAGGTGCCGGTAACACCCGACGCCCAACCGGAGGTAGTCGAGCCATTGCCCGGCGATCAACCCGCGCCCTAGTACACGGTCAATGGCGCTGACCCAGAACCGGCTCTCCCATTTAGGTGGGCCCCGGCGCAGCACGGATTCGCCGGTTGCGTTTTGTCCTTATCGCATAGGTTCAGCGTACTGCATACGCTGAGGGTGAAAAGCCCCAATGGCATCGCTCCCTAACTCACCAAACCACCGTCCCGGACGCTTGGCGTGGATTGCGGCTGCGGTGGGTGGCGGTGTCTGGGGCCTCGGGCTTGCCCGCGTTCTGGCGCACGACCTGCGCGTGGCGTTCACGCATCAATGGGCCGGCGTTGCTGTGGTGGTGTTGCTTGGCGCGCTTGCGGCCGTCATCGTCCACAGGCAACTCATAGAGTCCACGCCCGGGGCCGGTTCCCGCGCGGGCTGGTATCTTCCCCTGTTTCTGCCCACTGCGGACCTCCTGGCGAGTGACCCACAGCCCTGGCGTGGCCCCGCACTCCTTGTCGGAGCCATTGGCTTTGCGGTTGCGCTCGTGACACGACCTTCCAAAGCCCGTTGGTTCCTTCTGAGTGTGCTGATTCCCCTGCTTGTCTACCTGCCGGATATCTCTCCCTACGTTGGGCGCGCCGACACGTTTGAGTTTCAGGTGATCGGCCCCCAGCTCGGCATCGCGCATCCCAGCGGCTATCCCCTCTATACGCTGCTCTGCAAGCTTTTCTCGCTGCTGCCCGGCGGCACACCTGCTTGGCGGGTGAACCTCACCTCGGCTGTCTTTGCCTCTCTCGCCGCGGGGTTTCTGTTCCTGGCGCTTGCGGTGTGGGCCGAGGGCGAGACTTCGCAGTGGGGCTATGGGCTTGCTTTCTGCGCCGCGCTGATCCTTGCCTTCTCGCCAACCCTCTGGGCGCGGGCCATCGAGGCTGAGGTCTATGCTCTGAACGCGCTGCTGGTGACACTGGCCCTCTGGCTGACGGTCCGGTGGCAGGGAGAGAGGTTGCCACCTGACCGCGCGTGGCCTGTTCTGGGACTCATCCTGGGTGTATCCCTGGCTTCGCATGTGACGCTCGGCGCATTGGGTCTTGTTGCGGTAACCGGCCTCCTCACCGCAGGCCGGCGTCCCGGCGCCCGGGCCTGGGGGGCTGCGGTCGTATTGGGCCTTCTTGGTTTGGCCCTGTATGCCTACATCCCTTTGCGCTGGCCTGCCGTGACCGGCGGTGAACGCATGTCGCTGACCACGTTCCTGAGGTTCGTGAGCAACGCGGATTCCGGGGGAGCGCTGCGCCCCCTGGCCTTCTATCGCGATCTCTCCCGCTGGTCGCTGGTAGGGCAGCGTCTTCTGGCACAGGTCGGTTGGGCGGGCCTCGCTCTGGCGGCGATTGGCCTTGCGAGCCTGGCATTCAAGATGCCTGCGCTGGCCCTTGGCACGTCGCTGGCCTTCGCGGCATGGATCTGGTTCAACCTCGGCTTCTACGTTGCGGACCCTGACTACTCCGCCTTCCTGATCCCGGCCCACGTCCTGCTTGTCTTCTGGCTAGGACGCGGCGCTCAGACGGTGTTGGGCCATCTTGGCTGGGGCAGGCGCCAAGCAGGGGGGGCTCGAGAAGATGCGGATGCTCGAGTGGTAGTGCCCAGAAAGACAACGGGCGACTTGTACCGGCCTATGGCTGTGACAGCTATGGCGCTGTTCGCTCTAGGTCAGCTCTGGGAGACTGGGCCGGCGCTGGATACCGTATCGCAGGGCCGCGCGGATGAGCTCTGGGCGCGCCATGTTCTGCAGCTCCCTCTGGCAAACGGCGCTGCGATTCTGGCCGATAGCGAGAAGTTCCCGCCGCTCTATTACCTCCAGCAGGTGGAGGGGATCCGCCCCGATCTCGAGATGGTGACGCTCTTCAGCGAGGCCCAGTACAGGGCTGATCTGGAGACCCGGCTCGCGGCTGGACAGCCGGTCTATCTGGCACGTTATCTGCCAGGGATGGATGCCTTTGGCGTCAGCGCGATGGGGCCGCTGGTTGCCGTTGCCCCATCCGCCCTTGCCGGTACCCAGGGCCCCTCTGGTGTAGCCTTTGGAGAGGACCTAGTACTCCACGCCTATGGACTGGAGGCGGACTCGGCGTCACGGCCTCTGCACCACCTCACCCTGACCTGGCAGGTCGTGGCCCAGCCACGCGACGACCTGGAGGTCCGGCTTCGGTTGGTCGATCGTGAGACGGGCCATACGGTCTGGCAGGCGGACGCTATCCGCCCCGTCGCGGGCTACACCACCACGACGGCTTGGCAGGCTGGGTGGCAGGTCGATGACTACCACGCGCTGGCGTGGCCTGCCTGGCTTCCACCGCGTGACTATGACCTTGAGGTGGCCCTTTTCCCTCGCTTCGACGACCAGGGACTGAGCGTGGACGGCACTCGGCGCGTCTGGCACCCTCTTGACCACGTCACGGTGCCGGCCCAGCCTGGGCCGGCACTAAGCCAGAGCCTAGACATCCGCTACGGCAGCGACGCTTGGCTCGTAGGAATAGGGGCACCGGCTGAGGTGACTGTCGGTCGGGCGTTTTGGCTGGACCTGACATGGTGGTGCGGCCCGCAGGCCCTCTCCCTGCCTGACCCGCAGGCACACTTGCTACCTGTTGAGGGTGGGGCGCCAACAGCAACCGAGGCGGCGCTCCAGGGGGACGGCGCAGCCTTTGGTTTCTGTGCGGAAGACCTGCCCTTGCCCGTGCTGCGTCGTTATGCTCTGACGGCGCCCTCACAGCCGGGCCGGTACCGTCTCGAATTCGGTGTGGGCACGGGGAACGCCCGTTGCGGATGGCTTCACGGAGAGACATCAGCGTGTGCGCTGGCCGAGCTGACGGTAGTGAGTCCGGCAGGAGCTGGCCTCGCTAGCTTCAATGGGGGGATCGTGCTCGTGGATGCCCATGTCGATGCATCCGAGGTGCTGGCGGGCGGACCGCTGCTCGTGGACCTGACATGGCGTGCGCAGGAAAGCCTCGCGCAGAACTACACGGTCTTTGTGCAAGTGGTCGGGCCTGATGGTCAGCTCTATGGTCAGGTGGACAGTTGGCCCGTGCAGGGGGCGCGACCGACCACGAGCTGGCAAGCCGGGGATACCATCGAGGATCGCTATCGGTTCTTCGTTGACGGGGAAGCGCCGCCTGGTGACTATCGCGTGATTGTGGGCTGGTACCTGCTTGCCGATATGACCCGTCTGGCTGTTGTCGACTCATCGGGTCGTGAGATCGCCGATTATTGGCAGATTGGGGCTTTCGCGCTTCCTTGAAAGCGCGTCGCTGCCGCGTCGATCAATCGAGAACATGGGCAGTTTCTGGAGACCGAGAGCTTGACAAATCGGCACTCTGGGCTATTGTTTAGTGCACTAATGATTAGCCGACTAACAGAAATGGAGCGACCTATTATGGGGCTCGATACAGCAGGGGAGCCGCTGGGACGGCTGCTGGCGCGG
>JAFGNI010000235.1 GCA_016927095.1 Anaerolineae bacterium
ATAGGTGAACCGTTGAGATAGAGCATAGGCCCCCGCGCTTCGATGGTCCGGAAGCCGATCTTCAGCGTCCGGCTTCCCACCATCTCGCCGCCGGCCAGCAGCGTGACGCGGAGTTCATAGCGGTTCGGCTGATCCGGGGACCACGGCAACGCGTGCGGGACGTCGCTCGTCAGTGCGGACGCGACACTTGCGCCTGCCGCAAGACCACGGCGCACAGGCGGCAATGTCACCAACAGCTGTCCCGTCCCATCCCCTACCTCAGCAGCTAGAGCGATCTCGACGTCAAGCGGTCGATCGTTCTGCACCGTGGCGGTGACCTGTAAGTGGCCGCCTGTCTCGGTCGGCGTCGCGACGCAGGCCACGGAGGCCAGGTGGCAGAGGTCGGTCGCGCGGATCGTGACCTCACGTAGAAGCCCCCCGTAGTTCCTCCATCCCCGCTGCATACCCGGGACCTCGCCCTGTTGCCGGACATTGTCCACACGGACGGCGATCAGGTTTTGATCGCCGGGAACAAGTGCCTCCTGGATCTCAATCTCAAAGGGCAGGAAAGGGTCGGTGCAGCGTCCCACTTCCGCGCCGTTGACCCAGACCACCGCCCTCGCGTTCACACCCTCCAGACGCAAGACGATACGGCGCCCGGACCAGGCCTCCGGCGCCGTCAGGCGATGCCGGAACCAGCCGGCCCCTTCATAGGTGTCCAGCGCCGGGTGACACGTCTCAAAATCCACGGGCGCGCGCACCTCGCGCCAGCGGCGATCATCATACGCTGCTTGCGCGTACCCCAATGATGCACCGATGCCGGTCGGATCAGCCTGAAATCGCCAGTATGCCAGGTTTATTGGTGTGTCTGCGCAGTCTCTCACGCCCTAACCCCTCACGCCTTGCCATATCTGATAGATCCCGAAAACCGCTAAGGCTAACGCCGAGATGCCGACCAGCCACCGGGTGACCCGTGGCCCCAGCCGCCGCGCCGTGCCAAAGAGCGCGATGATCCCGACCAGCCCCCCGACCATCGCCCCGTAGAAGCCCGCCAGGAAGCCTACGCCATGGCTCGGCGCCTCCCGCCACGCCGAAAGCAGGATGGGTCCGGTCACGAGTCCCCAATAGAGGTACGGACCGGGGCTCAGCGCGTTCATCAAGGCTGCTTCCAGCACCCCGGCTGTGTTGACGTCCGCGTCCGGCACCGGTACTGTGAGGTCAAAGTCTCGCCACGCACGGTAGGCGCCCCAAGCCAGCGACAACACGAAGACGCCGCCCACGATGTACAGCACCCGCTTCCAGCCGGCAGGAAGCTGGCTCAGCAGTAGCAACGCAAGGACAATGATCGGCCCGTCGCTGATCAAGGGGGAGAGCGCTGCCGGCAGCGTGCGGCGCCATCCCTGACGCAACGACTGTGAGATGATGTAGGTCTGGAACGGCCCAGGCTGCACCGCGCCCGAGAACCCGTACCCGATACCCTGCAGGATGTAGACCAGCATCATGTCCTACCACGGTCACGTGTGGCCCACGCGCGGCCTAGCGCATGCCGGTATGGTCCAGGGGGCGTCATCGCGCCTGCCAAACCCACTGCATCCAGAGCCTATGCCGGCGGGGGCGTCACCGTGGCGACCACGGCGAAGTGGTCCGAGGCGTGAGGGTAAGCTTTCCACACCGGCGTGCCGTCGGCTGTCTCTGTGTAGACAAACGCATCCTCAACCCACGGCGCGGGAGCATTCTTTGAGTAGAGGATGTGATCGATCCATACCCGGTGCCACGTGTTGTTGAAGATCGCATCCTTGTAGCTTGTGGTCGTGATCGACCCGAAGTCCAGGTCCTCCTGCTCCCGGGGCTTCAGGACGTCAAAAAGCGCATTACCTAGACAGAGCTCGGGGCGCCAGATCACGCCCATCAGACGCTCCACACCACTGCCAAACAGCCGCTTCTCGCTGGCATCCAGACCCGGCCCATCGTTGATGTCGCCACAGACGATGAGAGGGATGTTGCGGGTGGCGTCGTCGGTCAGATAGGGGTCCAGAAAGGAGAGACGCAGCTGCGTGGCCTGCGCCAGGATCTTGCGCCGGTTCGCATCGGCGCGTTGCCACCAGCGGCTCCACTCGTAAGCGCCGAAGATGCCCTTGCTCTTCAGGTGGAGCCCGAGAACACGGAAGTTGTCACCGTCCAGGGGCCGGATCTCGGCATAGAGGGGGCGCCGCTCAAAATGGTATTCCTCGAGGATCTCATCGTCATCGCTGTCAATGAGGAAGGGATCGAAACCTCCGATGTTGGCTGTGTCGAAGTAGTAGAAAGGCGGGTCCTTGAACTTCCCCGAGTCGACGCGTACGGCCAGCGCGATATTCTGCGACTGTCCGCGCGAATGCTGTACCTGCACCTTCCACTCGCCATCGACGTCCTGATCAAAGAAAAGCTCGAGCTCGCTGGTGCGGTTGGGCCCCTCGACGAGGACCACGATGTCGGGCGCGAGGTCGTTGATCACCGCGGAGAGGTCGTCGCGGCGTTTGCGCACCGTAGCGCTCGACATATGGAACGGCGCCGCGTCGTCGGGTCGGAATGCCGGCGGCGCATCGTTGGGACCAAACAGGTCGTTCATCCACTCAACATTCCAGACCACAAACCTTAGGGGCGTCACAGCCACCTCCTCTGGGATCCTTTTCGTGAGTGTAGCACGGTTCGCAGGAGCGCCAACAACCGCGGGTTGTGTGAACTTTCTGCATCTGTCCCGCATGTCATGGTTGAGACCAAAACAGAAGGAGGTGCGAGATGACTAAGTGGATCAGTGAGTGGGTGGTGTTCTCTATGTTGCTCGTGCTCGGGGGCGGCCTCCTCTTCGTACTATGGGCCATCTGGCCTATGCTGCCCCAGCGACTGCCAAACCAGGTGTTGGCGAATCTCAATGTCGAAGGCCTGCTTGCCATGGGGACGCTGCTGATCTTCGTCCTCGGCTTCGGCAAGCTCGTTTTCGCTAAGTGACAGCCTTGCGGCGGTCTGCAAGCTAGTGCCATCCTTCTGGAAAGGCAGAACGCAGACTCAACTCAGACGGCCACACGAGGTAGCGGGTGTCGGCATCCGTAGGGCGCTCGCGCCTTCCTGGAAGGGAGGTCGGTGGTCAAGCGCGATAGCCTTAGGCTCAACGTTCTACCGCCTTGCATAGATGGCAACCCTATGGTAGTATATATTCGGTTTTGCGAATATGAGGGGTAGCCAGCAAGGCAAAGGAGAGGGTTGCAGTATGGCTGACAAACTCAGGGTGCTCTTCCTGTGTACCGGGAACAGCTGTCGCAGCCAGATGGCGGAGGGCTGGACTCGCCACCTGAAGGGCGATCGCATCGACGTCTATTCGGCAGGCATCGAGACACACGGCCTTAACCAAAGGGCCGTCAAGGTGATGGCGGAGGCCGGCGTCGATATCTCCGACCACCGCAGCAAGCACGTGGATGAGGTGATGGACATCGACTTCGACTACGTCGTCACTGTCTGTGGTCACGCCAAGGAGAACTGCCCTGTCTTTCCCGGCAAGGCCACAGTGGTCCATCAGGGCTTTGACGATCCGCCCAAGCTGGCAAAGGGTGCCAAGACGGAGGAGGAGGCACTCTCCCACTATCGCCGCGTTCGCGACGAGATACGCGCCTATGTGGAGACCTTGCCTGAGACCCTGCTGAGCACGAATCCGTTTGCGTTGCACTTGTCGATCGACGATAGTCAACCACAATAGGATCCTTGAGGAGGCGGCCGATGACGATGGAACTGCTGCAGCAGATCACGGCGGAGGCTATTCGCATCGCACCTGAGGATCTTGCGGCGCTCTTCAAGGCGCTGGCGCACCCTAAGCGTCTGGCGATCCTACAGGAGCTACGTGGTGTGGAGCGCTGCGTCTGTGAGATCGAGGACGCCCTTGATCTGCGGCAGGCCTACGTCTCGCAGCAGCTTACGGTGCTGCGAGAAGCCGGGTTGGTCTGTTACCGCAAGGATGGCTGGAATGTCTACTACCGCATCGCCCGGCCCGAGGTCTACAACCTGCTGGAACTCGCCACGGTCATTCAGAGTGAGCTGGGCACTTGCGCGGTCGTCGACCCTGACGAGGTCGAGGCATCCTCGTGTGGCTGTGAGCAGACCACTGGGTGCCCGCCAGGGTGATTGCCAAGAAGGAGACTGGATAGCAGATGCTCACATCCTCCCCTGAAAGAACAACAACCATGGACCAGCTCACCCTCTCTAGCTACGAGGCGGCAGCCGAGAGGCTAAGATTGCTCGCCCATCCTGCCCGCCTGCAGATCCTCGATGAGCTCCGCCGAGGCGAGGCCTGTGTCTGCTATTTGCAGCGGATACTCGACCGTCCGCAGGCCTACGTGTCACAGCAGCTCCGGGTCCTTCGCGAGGCGGATCTACTGGACTCGGACCGAGATGGTCTGAACGTCTTCTACAGCATCGCCGACGCCGCATTGCTTGACCTGTTGGCGCAGGTGCTGGGACCGGCGGGCCCGGAACGCGAGCTCCGCATCTGCCCCTGCCCAAGCTGTACGGACGAGGAGACCTGCGAGCCGACGCTGATCCCGTGAACGCCGCCTAACCGGTTTGATCGCGGGCAGACCAGGTCTTCTTGCCGGTCGCCCCTACTCGCTGGACACGCGCCAGCGCCACGTGCCCGACATTTCAGGATGTGCCACGGTAAAGACAACCCGGTTCAGGCCATCGCCCCAGACGCCGCCGAGGCGCGCGTCAGTTATGCGGACGCGCTCCACGGTGACCGAGCTGACCTCCTGGGGCACCGCCAGACAGCCGGATCCGGACACACGTGAGGCAGCCTCGGGCCCAAATGTCGTCGTACGGAACCTCATGCCATCTCCCGTCACCGCGACCTCGCTGGGCGTCAGCAGGCTTAGCGCGATTGCAGTTACCGGCCGATTCAGTTTGTAGCTGTCCGATATGACGACAGCCTCGCCGCGCCGTAGCGTGACCTCACGGATCCACGAGGCCACGCCGGCCTCGGGCGGGTAAGCGCCGGCGAGGTCGAGGCTCAGCGTCGCGCCGTTCTCCGACGCTGCATAGGCCACGCTTCGTGCGGCGAAATGCTCGCCCGGCGCCTGCATCACACCATCGAAGGCCGGCAACAATGTGTGATAGGCCGACTGCATCGTCCAGATCTCATAGCGCTGCGGGCTGAAGGTCTGACGCCGGTAAGTCTCCACCCCGGCATCGACGATGAGAGGTCGGCCATCCATGAAGATGATGACGTTTCCTACGTCGTTGTGGTTGTGACTCTCGCCGTTGTGACCCGCTTTCGCCGCCACAAACAAGCCATCAGCGGCCCCCGCTTGGTCGCGGGCCACCATCACCTGGATCCCCTCGAACCAGACATCGCGCGGTCGAGGCTGTCGGGGTGCTGCCGGGAGTGGGTCCGGCAACCGGAAGAGCGCGGGAAGCACGCGTCCGATGCTGTCGCCGCGACTGCCGCCATCGTTCGCTGCCTTCGCCATCAACCAGGCCCCAAAGGCCATCATCGCCTCATCCTCAATCGCGAGGCCGTAACGCAGTACCAGCGCGGCGTTGGGCCGGTTGATCGCCGAGGCGTCGGCGAAGTTAGTATAGTAGTCGTCATCGATCTGAACCCGGTAGATGTAGCGTCCCATATTGCGTATCTTCGTCTGACCGAAGACATCGATGGCCCCATCTGAGGCCGACTGCAGCAGATCAAGGCAGTCAAAGAGCGAGGCTGCGGCGCGCCCCCAATAGCCGGGCCCCTCGTCGCAGCCTCCTGACTCGGCATAGGTCTCTACAAAGATATCGAGGCTGCGCAGGATCTTGCGGACAGCCTGCACGCGGCGCGCATCGTCGGTCTCCAGAAGAAGCACTGCCGTCAGCCAGTTGGAGTTTACCCAGGGATTCCAGTTGTTCACCCCGTGCCCGGCAGGATCGAACCCCATCCACCAGAAATCGTCCCGCGCCAGACAGGGACCCAGAACCCGGCGCCGCGTCTCGTATCCTATCCGGCGACGAACCAGCGGCGAGACCGTATCCAGGCGGTCACCCAGAAGATAGTGCGTCCAGGCCAGCAGCGCCACCGTCTCCGCGGCAAAGAGATCTACCGTCGGCTCCTCGACATCAGGCAGGCCTGCGCCCGCACGCTGCGCATCGACGTGGGCCGGATACCCCCAGTACGTCTCCTCGCACGTCGCCCAGATAACGTTGACGATGTCATCTAGGAAGCGACCCTCGGCCTCAACGCACTCTGCCAAAACCAAGTCACGGAGCGCGCTACGGCGATAGGACTGCTGCCACTCATAGTTGCTCCGGTTGCCGACGCGGGCATACTCGAGGAAAAGCGTCGCTGGCAACACAGGCCACGTGGTGCCCAGCTTGGCCTTCCCCGCCGCCACCAGCTCATCCCGCGTCTCTGCGCGGAGCGCCTCCCAAGCCTCACGGTTCTCGATGGTCGGAAAGGGCGCCCACGCCATCGGTGAAACCAGCGCACGACGAACGTCCTCAAACCCGTATCGATCAGCTAACATCATGTGGCTCCTCTGCCTTCCAAGAGCGACGCCCTACCAGGGCACGCAGTTACCCCTACCGGTCCAGCGCACGCAAGAGCCCTGCCGCCAGCAGCCGCACGAGAGGCAGCCCCAACTGCGCCAGTTCCGCATCGGCATCTTGCCCCTCAGCCAGCAAGTTGCTCTGAATAGTCCGAAGCAGAACGCCCAACTGCCAGAGCGTCTCAGCTACGTCTGAACCGCCGGTCTCCGGCCCAACCTCTGCTGGTGCCGCCAACGCCACCGTATGCCAGACGGGATAGCGAATGTCGCGCGTCAGCGCCACATCGAGCACACCGCTGGGGCGCTGACCGTAGGCGTCCTTCAGCACCCGCTTGCCATCCAGCGTGGGAACTCGCGTCGCCAGCGCCCGCACGTTGGGATGGACCAGCAGCCGCCGTGCTTCTGCGGGCAATAGCGCCTCCAGTGCCGCGCGCCACTGGTGATCCTCGCGCGCCGGCGTCAGCTCCGGCACCTTGTACCCACCCTCCTTGCGCGTTCGCAGCGTCCCATTCTGCCGTAGGCTGAACTGCGGTCGCACACCTGATCGCCAGGCAATCACCGTCACCAACCGGCTGACCGCTACCCACGCGCACAGATAGGCGACAACAGCATCCCCGCGAGCCTCAGATGTCTCCGCGACCCTTAGGACGCGCTCAGCCACTGAGTCAACATGCGGTGTCACGCGGTCCGCGGACTCTGGGATCTCCTCGCTGGGTGATCTGCCCACCCGCTCTTCCGCTTTCTCGCTCACTCGCTCACTCGATACAGAACACTGTGCCGGCGATGCCCGACCGCATCCACGACGCCGGTCTCCCGCAGGCAATAGGTCATCCGCTGCGCAAAGCGGCGTGATCGTCCCAATACGCGCGCGAGATCCGCCGTCGTGAAGCGATCAGGCAGCTCATCGGGAAGCAACGTCGCTAAGTCCTCCGGGTTGGCATATCGACGGGTCTCGACCACGTCCAGGAGCACCCGATCATCGATCACCCAGCCGTTCCGCCGCCAGCCGCGCCGGCGATCATAGTGTCGTAGTTGATCCTCGTGGGTGAAGGCGATCTCCACGGCGAAGTTGGGGTTGCAGATCAGGTCGGGGAAACTCACGAGCTCCTCAAAGAGCGCTAGCGCCGAGCCGCGCTTTGGCGACTTGCGACGCGAGGGCCGGCCGTCAGGATCATGGGGACGGGGTGCTTTCACGATCCAGGTTTGGCGCGGCACAGGATAGACGAGCAACACACGGTGGTCGGCCGTGAGCGCCTGCAGCTTGGTCTTGATCGACGAGAAGTTGCGGGTCTGGATCTCGATCAGAAGATCGCCCTTCACGACGTCGATAATGTAGCCATCGACCTCGACTTCCGGCTCTCCACCGTCCGCGGCGTACTGCAACTTGAGCGCCGCGTGGAGCGAACCCTCATTGTAGGTGTTGATCGAGGCGACCATCTGGCAATGCGCTAACCTAGGCAGGTGACGACGCGCTCATCGTAGGTCATGGCGACGGCCTGGCCTGGTTGCAGGATCAGGAAATCCTCATCCCAATCGCCCTCGAGGAGCCGCCGGATCAACACCAGGTCCCCGGTCAGCCTGTCGAAGGTCCAGCTGCGGCGCTCCGCCTCTGCTCGCGTCTCGGCCTCAACGTCAGTGCTATCGACGACGCCCGTGTCGATGTACGCGGCGCGGTTGTAGTGATCGCGCCAAGCCCCCATCACCTCCATCAGGTAGTCAGCGTTGTCTCTGCCGTACTTACGTACGTAGTCCTCATAGACGTCGTGGATGTCGTCGATGCCATCACCACCGGCGCCGATGGACAGCGCCGTGCCCGGCCCCTTGCGTTCGACGTAATCCCGCACATACCAGTAGGTGCCTGGATGGTGGATGAACTCCTGCTGGTAGCGCTCACGCCCGCCCAGAAAGAGCGTGATGCAGTCGTGCGCGCGCGGGATCACCAGGGGAGCCCCTCGGGCCACAAGACCATCGGTCGACCGCCCACAGAGACCGTAAGCCATAGTAATGGCATCATAGGGGCGATCAGGGTCGGCTGCGGCCTTGTCGATAGCCTCCTGCAGGCGATTGTGGAGGTCTTTTGGATCGACATGCCATCCCAGGCGGAACAACTCGATATCGACCGTATGCGGCGACCTAGCCGCGCACAGATAGGCAGGGCGCGCCAACGCCTCACATGTCAGACACTTCAGGTGCATGGGATCACTCCAGGTAGCTCACTAAAGCCCAACAAAGCGCTGTGCATACCTTGTCGAGGATCTATGTCTGTGCACAAGCTTCGCATCGCATCGCCATTTGTCAAGAGACCTACGATTGACACGGCTAGCTCTGGGTCTAGGATACCCTTGTGGGAGAGCCAATCCTGTGCAAGATGTATTAGGGGGCTAAGCATTGGCAGACACCAGGACCTATGATGAAGCGATTGGAGAGGTCTTGGCCGAGCTCGATAGCGCGATCCCGATGGATGAGTTCGTCGCCAGAGTCCTGGCCCTTCGCCCTTCGACAGCCAAGAGACCGCGCAGTATCGTGACCAACCAACTCCGGAGCTACTGGCATAGCCAAGTTGCCCACCTGAAAGGGGATATGCTGATCCCTACCCGGCTGGTGATGCACGGCGTGCGTTACAGGGTCTACCTGGACCGGTTGCAGGTCAGCCGCGGTGGCCTGATCAGCGACACCTTGCTCCTGGGCTATGTCCGGCCTTTGTACCTCTGGGGGTTTCGGAGGGAAGACCATGTTGTCCAGCTGGAGGATCACACCGGACAGCCGATTCCCACGAAGATCGTGACCTGGAAACAACAGGTGCAGGGGCTCTTTGACCATCAGACGCTTGAGCGGCCGGCTTTTGATCTGCGTGCCTGGTTCCAGGCGCAGGGGGTGAGGCGAGATGATGCCATCGTGATCACCGTGCTCGACTGGCAAGAGCCGCGCATTCGCTTAGAAGTGGAGCGGGCCAAGGTGCGCGCCCGCCGACAGGCTGAAATCGAGGCAGCCAACGCCGCTCTGACCGAGGCGCTCTATGAGCAACTCGAGGCAGCACATTCTGAGGGCATCCGGGTGGATGAGGCACTGGGGGCGGCGGTAGCCTCACTGCCCCAGCTTACCGAGGCAAGCTGCCCGAAGGATCATTGGCTGACGCTGGTGGACCGGGACCCCCGCATGACCACTGACGGGTCTATGATCAGGTACAGTGACTTCCGCTCACCTTTCATGCGGATGCTGGAGGACGCTGGCGCGATCGCGCCAGTAGACAAGGGCCTTGTCGAGATCACCAGGGAGGCTGCGCACCACGTCTACCGCTTCCGCGCGAGCTTCGCCGGGAACGACACCCTCTGGCGCGAGATCGAGATCCTTGGCGGACAGACGCTCGGTCAGCTGGACGTGTGGCTCCGCGACGCCTTCAACCACGATCCGGCCGATCGTCTCTCCGGATTCTGGCTGTGGAAGCGTCGCGGTCGGACCAACCGCTACCGGCAAGTCGAGCTAGGGACAGTAGATCCGCTGGGAGGAGGCGACGCCGCCGACATCAAGGTGGCGGCTCTGGGCCTGGAGGTCAATGCTCAGCTACGCTACGTCTACGATTTCGGCGATTGGGTCGAGCACACGCTGACGCTGCAATCCATCTCCAGTCCGGATGAGGGTGTCAAGTATCCCCGCATCGCTGGTCAGAACCGGCCCCGGTACCGCTACTGCTCGCAATGCAAGAGAGAGGGTCGGAAGACCGTGGCGACGTGGAAGACTGTCAGCTATGACGAGGAGGGAAGGGCTAGAACACAGTATCTCTGCGATGAGTGCATCGACGAAGTTGGCTGCGACGACTGGGCCGAGGAGATCGTGTACTAGTTCACCCCAGACCGGCGCCAGGCTCGGCCCACACTCTGTGCCTATTGCCTTGCCCCCTATCCCTAACCCACACAAGGAGACTCTATGAAGATCACCAAGCTTGAGACGTTCCTGGTCAAACCGCGCTGGCTCTTTCTCAGAATCCACACCGATGAGGGCCTCGTCGGCCTCGGGGAACCGATCCTGGAGGGTCGTGCCAAGACTTGTGCAGCCGCCATCTCCGAGATCGAGCCCTATCTGATCGGGAAGGATCCCACCCGCGTCGTGCACCATTGGCAGGCGATCTATCGCCACGCCTTCTACCGCGGCGGCCCGCTGCTGACAAGCGCGCTCAGCGGTGTAGACCACGCCCTTTGGGACCTTGCCGGTAAGGCCCTGGGCGTGCCGGTGTACAAGCTGCTGGGCGGCCCCACGCGCGATCGTGTACGGCTCTACAAGGGCGGGGTGCGACCATCAAACATCCAGGATTTCATCGACCAGGGCTTCACCGCCTTCAAGACCGGCGTCGGAAAGGAACGCCCCGCTCGTATCGTCGAGAACAAGGCCTTTATCGACCGTGCGGTGCGTCATTTCGCTACACTACGCGAAATCGCCGGGCCAGAGATCGATATCGCCATCGATTTCCATGGGGCGATCAGCCCACAAGTAGCCAAGATCCTGATCCACGAGCTGGAACCCTACCAGCCCATGTTCATCGAGGAGCCTGTCCAGTGCCAGAACGTAGACGTCCTCGCCGATCTAGCCCACAGCACGCATCTGCCCATCGCCACCGGCGAGCGCGTGTTCACCAAGTGGGGCTTCCGTGAGATCCTCGAGAAGCGCGCGGCGAGCATTCTGCAACCCGACCTCTGCCACGCGGGCGGCATCACCGAGGGGCGCATCATCGCGGGGATGGCCGAGGCCTACTACGCGGGCATCGCGCCGCACAACCCACTCGGCCCCATCTCGCTGGCGGTCGCGGTGCAGCTTGACGCCGCCATTCCGAACTTCATCGCCCAGGAACACACCACCTTGGGCGAAGGCTACCTCAAAGAGCCTTTTGCCATGAAGGACGGCTACGTCGACCTGCCGACCAAGCCCGGTCTCGGTATCGAGCTCGATGAGGACGCCCTCGCCGACAAGATCGACCACGACTGGCGCAACCCGGAGACCTACGACGCGTTCGACGGCGCGGTGGTGGATTGGTAGGAGGCCGATGCCGAGTGTTGGATGTTGGATGCTCGGGACTGGGTCCGGTAGGTTGATTCTAGAACGAAAGCGGCCCGATCAAAGTACCGGGCCGCTTTCTGCTGCAGGTGGGATCCGGGAGATGTAGGGCAACTAGCTGAGCAGCCCCCGCCGCGAGAGCAACCTAGCCTAGCATGGCGGGCGGCGGCTGCTCATGCTCATGCCACCCGCGGCTCATATCGACGAGACACGCAACGTCCCTGCCCATGGACCCGCCGGCATCTGGATCTCCAGCGTGCCAGGATAGCGCTCGTTGACAGGCATCGCCACGCCGTCGAACGACACCGCGTGCGAGCCCGGTGCCATCGCCGCGATCACGGTCGGCGCGTGGTGCACTGGACCATTGTGGCGCAGCTTGGCTGTGAGTACCTTCGCGTCCGCAGCAATGTTGAGTCCTTCAACCCACGTATCGAACCCAACTGTCAACCGGCCTGGACGGTGATAGGCACCGAACCAGACCAGCACCGGCGACGAAAGCCCCCCGAAATGATGCCAGCCGGCGCCGCGCCCCGTCCGCACGATGAAGTGCTCGAAGCAGTTGTAGGAGCGCGCCACCTCCGTCTGCCAGACGTCCAACGCCGTCGCTGCAATCTGGTGCGCCGCATCGGCATCACCTAAGTCAAGGAGCGCTCGCCAGAAGAACCACTGGTGGGGCATCCAGACGGCGCCATTCCAGTAGCCGTCATCACGGTAGTAGGGGGCAGACTGATCCACCGTTGTCAGACCACAGGGTGACCACATTCGCTCAGGTGACATCAGTGCCGCTACCAGCCGCGTCTCCTGCTCGGGCGTGCACACGCCGGCTACCAACGGTGAAGCGCCGTCCATGCCCATGTTGAAGTTCGCACCACTCTCGTGCCTGAGGATGCCGGTAGGTGCCCCCGATGCATCATGGGTCACATAACCGAAGTAGCCGGATTGCTCATCCCACGCGTAGCGGTGCAGCGCCTGTGACAGGGCCTCGATGTCCTCCTCGTACTCACCGGTCGACTCGCCAAGCGCCCGGGCGATGTTGCGCATGATCTTGGCCGTGCGGATCACCTGCGACGTGCTCACCACCGGCGCCACCGACCCGCGCAGCCCGCTCATGCGCACGTGCACCTGCGGCGGGTAGTCATCCCAGCCGCCGGAGTTGTAGAAGTAGTCCCACGTGCGGATCAGACCGGAACGCAAGGTGCGCATCGTGGAGCTGCCCAGGCGTCCGGCCATAAACCGGTGATACTGCCGCAGCCGCGGGTACATGTAGTGCAACAGGGCTTGGGACTGCGTTCGCTCCCAGAGGGCCAAAAACACATAGAACTGCGTGGGGAGCGGTGTCCCGTGGTGGATGAAGGCGGCGTCCTCAGTACCGGGCTCCGTGAGGTAGGCGTTGAGATTGTCCAGTGCCCGGTCGAGGTCGAGCTCTGCCAGCCCCAGACCGATGAAGCCGGAATCCCACGTGTACAGGCTGTCCCACCACCGTCCCGGTGTATAGTGACGTATCCACGTTCGGCGCGTACGCACCGGGTAGACTACGTTGGTCAGCACCGTGGCAGCCATGCGTGCCTGACTGAACCTGTACGGTTGCCCGGATGGTTTGATATCGCTGAACAGGCCTGTCGCTCCCGCCTCCGCGGCAGTATGCACATCGCCCCAAGCGGGATCCGCCGGATCGAAACGTGTCAGCCGCGCCCGTACCTCCTCATCGTCGCCAGCACAGATGAGCCCGGCTACGACAAGATCGGTGTTGGGCTCCAGGAAAATCGGTCGCTGGAAGACATTGGTATAGTGTCCTGTGCCCGGCCCTGTCAGCATCCCACGCACGTGTTCGTGCACGTGAATCCGCAGCGTCGCGTCCAGATCATCGCAGAAGAATTCCCGCAACCAGAAGGGAATGGATGGGCCCTTGTGAACGCCCCAGGCCAGACCATAGACGAGGGGCACGTGATCATAGGTGAGCATCAGCGTGTCGTCTCTTGGGGCGAGGAGTCGTCGCGGCTCGTGGTTCCACGGCTCAGGCGTGAAATGCAGCAGATCGAGCGCAGCCCCCGGTACCAAGGCGAATCCGTCGATCTCGACAGGTACGCCGGCATCCGCTGGGGCCAACGTCAGAATGGCCTCGTCGCTCAGAGTCGTGCGGAGCGGGATCTCCCGTGTCGCCACCTCACCGGTGCCTTGCAGACGCACGCCGCGGCGCGTGTAGCCCGGCACGTCAATCGCCAGCTCCGTACCGGAGGGCATCCTATATCGCAATACCATGACCGCCTGAGAAATGGGCTTCGGGACCGCCACCCGATAGGTCACCACGTCGCCCTGACTCAATGCGAAGCCCTGCCCCAGCCCAAATCCGCCAACGAAGCCTGGGACGCGCACCTCACCCCGCGTGAGGCCGTCATAACTGAGGTTTGCGCGATGTGACTCGTGGCCCAGCGCTAACGCTGCGTAGTCCAGGCCCTCGACCCACAGACCGCGCTCCGGGAGCTGCACGGAAGCCATCTGCAGCGGCGCGCTCCTTCGCCCGCCTGACGGCGGCACGTGGAGCGAAGCCATCCAATGCAGGGCCAGGTTCTGCGGGGCGTCCGTGGCGTTGGTCAGCCGGGCCCACACAAGGATCCCCATCTCGTCCAGACGGACTGTATCGATGTCCGCATAGACCTGATCCCGCCAGACCAGCTCGTGCCGGTGACGCACGAAGGACAAGTCTGGCGTCGCCAGCCAAGGGTGGTACCCGGACTCCCACAGGACATTGGGCAGGTGAACGCCCCGCCGGTAGAGCCCCGGGAAGACACTCAGATCGACGCGCAGTCCCGTAGCGGGATCCGGTATGTGGCTGATGCCTATGTAGCGCTTGGTATAAGGCCCCCAAGCGGAGAGCCGTAGGTCGTGCGCGCCACGAAGCTGCTCGAATGCCTTGCCGAAGTCCATAGCCCGTCCTTTCTACTCGGCCCCCAACCCTCCGCGAATAGCCCGCGGGCCGGCCCACTTCTATCGGGGAGGCGCCAGCTCAGCCTTGGTCAGCAGGACGCAGATCGTCCGCGACGCAGCTACGTGCAAAGTAGTGCGCCCAATGCCTGTTGGGTCCGCCGCTGTTCTCCCCTTGCGCCAAGAGGCGGAACCCAGCCTGCCGGAGCATCTTGGCGAAATCTGCCGGGTCGTACCGCACGAAAAAGCGGCGAAGCGGTTGGCCATAGGACTGGGCCTCCCAGACCTCGGCGCGGCCCACCTGGATGGAGACGAAGAACCAGCCGCCGGGCACGAGCACACGCCGCACCTCAGCCAGCACACTCCACACCGCCGCCTTCGGTATGTGGATCACCGCAGCGTTGGACCAGATCCCATCAAAGGCGCCCGCCCGGAAGGCCAGCTGCCGCATATCTAGTTGGACCAGCGGTCCCTCCACTATCGAGTCCGCCTCGCGCAACATCCCTATGGACAGATCGGCGCCGACGACGGTCAGCCCCCGAGCCTCGAACCACGCGACATCGCGTCCGTGCCCGCATCCCAGCTCCAGCACGCGTCCGGTGCCCCCCAGCAGGGCCACAAACTGCCGCGCTGAGGCTGCGACGGCTTCCGGCAGCGCGGCGTTGACCTCCGCATAGCGCGCGGCGACTCCATCATAGGTCGCGCGATGACAAGCATTGAGCCGCTCACAACCAGGGCTAGGCTCTGACACGCTTCCTCCGGTGCACCCCAACCAGCACCAGAGCCAGGGCCGCCAACGAGGTGAAAGCTGTCAGCCGGAAGGTCTGGGCGCCGCCAATGGTGGTCAGCAAGATGCCGCCCACATACGCCGCCAAGGCCCGACCTAATCCCATCTGAACCGCCGCGTGCACACCCAGCGCCGTCGCCTCCGTGCCGGGGGGTGCGATATCCGCCGCGTAGGCGACGCCCGCCGTCCACATCGCCGAAAAAGCAAGCCCGTGGAGCAACTGCACGGGCAGCGCCACCCACGGTGCCGGCAAGACAGAATAGATCAAGGCCTGGACGGTGCCAGCGCCCAACGCAATGGCCAGCAGCCCGCGCGCGCCCCAGCGGTCCAGCATCCGAGGAGCCAAAAACCAGACCGGCACCTCGGCAAGCGTCATCAGCGCGAGGGCCGTGCCCATCAAGGACTCATCTGCGCCCAGATCCCTGAGGTAGAGGAAGAGGTAGCTCGTCTCCACGCCGAGATAGAGGCAGCCGATCAGGGACGCGAAAAGGAAAGCAACCCACGCCCCGTTGCTGGCCAGCCGCCGCAGGTCTGCAAGAAAGGAGGCCGGCCTTTTCGGCGTGGGCGCCGATGCACGGCCCTCACCTACGCCCTTCGGATGCTCCGTCTCGCCGGCGGCCGAGGGGATCCCGAGGGCGAGCAGGCCGGTGAAGGCCATCAGGACAAGGTAACCCGCAAAGCTCCAGGTCAACCCATAGCGCTCGATCAGGAACCCGGAGATCCATCCGCCGATACCCCAACCCACGGCTCCCCACAGACGCTGCTGGCCGTAGCGCGCCCGATCGCGCCCCAGCACAGCGAGGACGGCATTGTCCACGAGTGAGGTGATCGGCGCACCGAAGATCGCGAACAGGAACGCTGCGATGAAGAGCTCAGCGTACCTACGGCCCAGTGCGAGGCCCAACACCGCAAGCCAGGTACCGAGGATGGCAACTGATCGCACAAGCTTGTGGCGACGGGTGAGGTCGGCGAAGGCCCCCCATGCAGGGGCCGCCACGACAGATACCAAGGGCGCGATGCCACGGAGCACCCCGATCTGACCGCCGCTCAGCCCTAGGTCGCTGTAGTAGAGCGCCAGATAGGGAGCCAGAAACGCGCCCGCCGCGTAGAAGCAGGCGTAGAAGCTTTTGGCGAAGGCCAGGTAGCGGGCCCTCACGCGGGACTTGACCGCTGTGGCGGCGCTCTCCACGTCAGACATCGCCTCGCCACCCCGGTTCGCGGCACCCAGGTCCGCTCACAGCCCTGAAAGACCCCATATACCCACGACGACCAGGAAGATGCCGTAGGTCAGGCGCAGCCGCCCCAGAAAGCGCATAGTCTCAGCCTCGCCCTTGGGTGACACGACGTCGAGGAGCGGCTTCTCGAAGGGTAGCGGACGCGCCCTTCGTCTGCCACGCATCACCCACATGCCCTGCACTGCCGTGATGACGCCGACTGATATGAAGCCGATGAGAATGACTTCCGTCATCAAGCCAAAACCTCCGCCACTAGGAGCTGCATCTTCTGAAGGCCCGTCCTGGCGACCGTTTGTGCCGGCTGGGCCCAATAGTGCTCATTGAAAAGCTCCAACGACAAGTGCCCACGATATCCAGCAGCCGCAAGATCACGCAGAATCAGGACGGTTGGAGCGATGCCGTCCCCGGGGTAGACGCGATCGCCATCGGTCACCTCCTCACGACCGGGCGCGCCAGGGTAGTCATTCATATGCACCAACCCTAGCGTCTCGGGGCCTACTAGCCGTAGTCCATTGTGAGGGCTCCCAGCCTTGTACATATGGAAGACATCAGCAAGCACGCATGCCTCGCGGTGACCGCTCTCCATCGCGACATAAACAGCCTCGCCGAGGGTCGAGAGGGTCTGTGAGATACCCCAGAACTCCACCATCGGCACGACGCCCATCTGCTCTCCCAGCGACAACAGAGCGGCGTATCGCTCGGCGAGGGCGGGCAAGGGCACAGCGCTCTTGGTGATACCGGAGGGCGGTGCCGCCACGCGCGGACAACCGATCTCGGCGCAGATCTTTATACATCGCCGGGCCTCCGCCATCGCGGCGCGCCGCCGTTCTTCCTCGTCAACAGCCCACTCGAAGAAGCCGATGACATTGGGGATCTCCAGCCCAGCCGCCGCCACATAGGCGCCGAACCTTGCGAGGTCGCCTCCGGCGGCGACGTAAGCGTCCAGCTCCCGCACCCAGGGCTCGATCCCATCGTATCCAGCCGCGGCAACGACGTCCACCATATCCACCAGACTGAGCCCCTGCCCCCGTATCGTGCTGGTGTTCAGGCAGTACTTGAACGGCATCTCGGTCATCGTGTCTCCTTGAGGTAGATGCTTAGTCCTGGTCTGCAGATCGGGACTTGAGACTCGTGAACTGCGAACTTACACCGGCCTCATCTTCTCGTTCCAGCGTCTCGGGGAGCAGTAGGCCAAAGGTGAGCGTTGCCAGAAGCCCCGAGCCCGCCATTGTCAGCGCCGCAGCAGGCAGAGCCAGCGCATCGGCCACGAAGCCAACCGCAGCCGGACCCGCCGTGCCTCCTAGATCCCCGATCAGGCGCCATACACCGAGGAACTCAGCGCGCGCATCTTCCGGCGCGAGGTCGCTGCCCAGCGTCATCATGCCGCCGGAACTCAGTCCGTTGCCGATCCCAACAAGCGACGCGCACACTAGGAGCCCGGCAAAGCCACCGGTGAGCGGGACGCAGGCCATCCCGATCGCCTGGAACGCGAAGCTGGGCACGTAGGAGTACTTGCGCCCCAGGTTATCCATCAGCCACCCGGCAGGCACGAACATCACCATCTCCAGCGCAGCCGCAATGCCCATCAACAGCCCTACATCGCCAACGTCGAGCCTAAGCGCGTTGGCTGCATACAGCGGGATGATTGTGCCTCGCCCCGTCCGGATCATCTGGACGAAAATGTGCCCGAGACCCGCAGGCACCAGCAGCGCGGCCTGCTCCCGCACCATCGTCCACAGCCGTCCCAAGCCGGTCGGGCTGCCGACCGCGCTGGCCCGCATAACCGCCGCCGGCGCCGGTCGCCTTACCCCAAGACCGGGTCTCTTGTCCTCCGGCATCGTCAACGCGATCGAGGCCATCGCCGGCAGGGCGACGAACGCAGCCACAACGAATGGTACCCGCAGCCCCGCGACCTCGGCAACATACCCGCCAATCAACGGGCCGATGAAGCCCCCCACCCGGTTCAACCCACCGAAGAGCGCCATGGATTTTCCACGGTTCTTGATCGGGGCATGCTCCGTGATGTAGGCGTGGCGGGCTACGCCGTAGAGGGCTATCCCAAAGCCAGCCACCAGTTGGTAGACGAAGGCCTCGTAGACCGATCCGGCCCAGCTCATGGCGACTCTGAGGAAGAGCGTCAACCCCATCCCCAATAGGATGGCACGCTTCTGCCCCAGTCGGCGGAGCAACAGCCCGCAGGGGATGTCAGTCAGCAACATCCCCAGAGCCTGCGCCGAGGTCACCGCGCCGACCCAGGCGTAGGACCGCCCCAACTCTTCCGCATACAAGGGTAGGACAGGTGTCAGAAGCCCGAACCCGAGGAAGATCACAAAAGAGGGGACATAGAACGGGAATATGAGCGGGTCACGGAGCAGTTCGCGCAGGTATGGGTTGCGGATGTGACGTTTGGTCATTCCCTGGTGTCCTTGATATCAGCCAACGTCATCCCATTGTACCACGCTTAGCTCCACACCCCTGGGCGGAACCGAACGCGCCTTGTCCGCCACTACCTAATCAGACCAGGCACTATCGGTGCCAGTAGCCGCTCCGCATTCCTGTGGCAGATGTTGTGCCGGTCCTCATCGGTGATGTCAGCGTTCATTAGAACGCCCAGCGCGTGGTGCGGGTCGAACCACGGGAGGTCGGTCCCGAAGAGCATACGGTCGGACCCTGCTCCATCCACAAATGCCTCGATCACGCCCCGGTCGTCGAAGACCGCAGTCAGCTCCAGGTAGATGTTCGAAAAGTCATTGGCCAGCGAGATGGCTGCATCCCACGCACCGTGACAGGAATGCCCCAACAAGAAGCGCACCTTGGGATACCTCTCCGCCACCACGCGCACGACGTCCTCACCATCGTACTGGCTCCCACCCCACGTGTGCGCCAAGATGAGTAGCTCGCGCGCGTTGGCATACTCCCAGGCAGGCCGGTAGCCCTCGTCGGTCAGCGGGCGTTTGTGGTAGTCCGACAGGAACTTGAAGCCAACGTAGACATCTGGAAAGAGGTCATCGAAGCTCGCCAGATCCGCGGCCACCCGTTCCGGGTAGTTGGGGTTCACCAGACAGTAGGCCCGCAGGCGATCGGGATACCGGCGGACGGCGGCGATGCTGGGCGCGTTCCCCAGATCGGCCGAGTTGAGGGCTGCGTGGTGCGAGAAAACCAGCAGTCGTACCCCGGCTTCGTCCATCGTCCGGATCATGTCGGGCGCCTCGGGCCGCGGGAAGTAGATCGAATGGTAAGGTCCCATGTGCCCGTGCATATCGATCACAGGGCAGCTCTCCGACCTGCCGTGTTCCCAGAACTCCCTCGCGAGCTCACTGTTGCCGATCATAGGTCTGCCTCCTCTAGCAGCCGCACCAGGTTGCCGTGAGCGATCGCCTCCTTGGCCGCCAGTGGGATCTGAGTGTGCTTCAGGGCCATCATCATCCCGCCGAAATAGGACTCAGGGAAACCGCTGCCGTAGAGGATGCGACGCGCACCGTAGTCGGTGACGAAGGCCTCGATGCCGCCGTCGAGAAGGTATTGCGAGGTGTCCACATAGACGTTGGGGTACCGCTCCAATAACGGACGGAAGAGCCGGTCCTCGCCCCAACAGCCGTGATCGCAGATCACACAGGTCAGGTCAGGGAAATCGGCCAACACGCCGTAGACGTTGTGCCAGCTCAAGCCACGCTTGACCGAGAGCAACAAGGGTACCCGGCGCCGCACCATCGCCTCCAGCAAATCGCCCATCGAGACTTCGTTCAGCAGGTACTTGTGCGAGTTGGGGAAGGCCCGCAGCGCACCAACGTGCGCACGGGCCATCTCCTGAAATAGCCGCTCCGGTGCGGGAAACTCCCACGCCTGGTTCGGAAGGACCGTCCAGCAGCCAGTGAGCCGGTCGTACGGGGCAATGGCCTCGGCTAGCATCTGGTTACCCGTCTGTGGTGCCGCGTCGTGCTGCGCGATGTGCCAGACCAACGCCCGCTCCACCCCGGCGCGGTCCATCTCCACCAGCAGCCTATCGACCGTGCCCACCGGCGCCAGCGGTCGCTGGGACGGCTGACCGTAGAACGCGTTGCAGTCAAAGAACTCCATCCTTACCTCCGTCTCCTGTCTGCCGCTGAGTATCTTCCATCCCTTTGTCGGCTAGCATCCGCGACGAGACCCGCCGCCTCTAAATGATGCCGGCCTCACGTGCGCACAAATCGACACCCCGGCGCTCTCTAGCACTCGGTCTGGGTCGGAACGCCCTGCCGTGCAACACTACACGAGCAAGGTCGGTATGGCCAGCTTTGTCCACGGGCTTGCACATTGTCTGGTTGCGGTGGCGGTCAGGGCCGAGATACGTCACTCCAGGTGCGCACCATGTTGCGTTGGGCATCTGTCTGCGGCGAACGGCTGTCGGGGAACAGCGTCTGCTGTCGTAGCACAGAAATCGCGACCAGTGCTGCCTCGCCATCGAGGCCGTGCCGGACCAGATAGCAGCCGACCACGGTGCCGGTTCGGCCCAGACCGGCAAAGCAGTGCAGGTAGACCACCTCCCCCGCCACCATCGCCCGATCGATGGCGTCCAGAATCTGGGTCATCTCCGCTGCGGAAGGCACTTCGAAGTCGGTAATGGGCATCCGGGCGTGCCGGGCTCGGCCCGCCAGATGCTGCGCATATAACGCTAGCTCACCAGCCTCGGTGAGGTCGATGAAGACAGCTACTCCAGCATCAAGCAGCACCTCAATAGCCCGAGCCGACGCCTCGAGGCCGCCATAGCCCCCTGGATACGGACCGACCATGAAGCGGCCCGGCACCACCCAATAGGCGTTGAGCAATGGGGGCTCAGCCGCGTTGCTGGCGGCAGCCGAGCGCAGTTCGAGTGGCAGCACGTCAAGTATGTCAGTCATCGGGCTCAATGTAGCTCGCGGAGGGCGCGAGCGATCTACCGGACGCCCTCCGTTGCAGTGGGTCTTCGCCACGCCCAGGACCGCCGTCCACATCCTCCTCCCGCGTCTCGCCCTCAGCCCACGGTCGCGGACCCATCCCCCAGGGCCCACCGGGCGTTTCGGGCACTGCGAACTGGCGGTCATAGAGCTGGCGATATAGACCACCTGCAGCCAGCAGCTCCTGATGGGTGCCCCGCTGGATGATACATCCTTGGTCCAGCACAAGGATCAGGTCTGCCGAGAGGATCGTGCTCAGGCGGTGGGCGATCACCAGACTGGTACGTCCCTTCATGATCCGCTCCAGCGCCTCCTGGATGAGGGCCTCGCTCTCCGAATCCAAGTGACTTGTGGCCTCATCGAGGATCAGGACCCGCGGATCCTTCAGAATCACGCGCGCCAGAGCGACACGCTGCTTCTCGCCACCCGAGAGCCGGTACCCGCGTTCCCCCACGACGGTCTCGTAGCCGTCGGGCAAGTCGGCGATAAAGGCGTGGATGTTCGCCGCGCGACACGCCGTGACCAGCTCCTCATCCGACGCATCGGGCTTGGCGTAGAGCAGGTTGGCCCGGATCGTATCGTGGAAAAGGAAGGTCTCTTGCGTGACCATTCCCATCGCACCGGAGAGCGAGGTCAACTGGATGTCCCGGATGTCGTGCCCATCGAGGTAGATGGCGCCCTGCGTCGGATCGTAGAGGCGAGGCAACAGGTAGGTGATCGTGGTCTTGCCGGCGCCACTGGGACCCACCAACGCCACGAGTTGGCCGGGTTCGATCTCAAAGCTCACGCCCCGCAGCGCCCAGCGGGACTCTTCCACGCCTCGCTCACCCTCGTCATCCGATCCCGCGTCACCATTGCGCTGGCGCTCGGCCCGCCCTTCATCCGTGCGCCGCCCGCTCTTAGTGATCTCCTCTGACTCCATCGCACGCCAGCCGAACCGCCGCACAGATCCCAGATGTGGTGCCCCTTCTTCGATTTCGTAGCGGAACCAGACATCGTCAAACCGCACATGGCCCTTGGGCGCCGCCAGGGCGATTGCGTTGGGCCGGTCGCCGATCTCGATAGGGAGATCCAGGACCTCAAAGACACGCTCGAAGCTGACCAGACTCGTCGCGAACTCCACCTGGGCATTGCTCAGTCCCGAAAGCGGCCGGTACAACTGCCCCAGGTAGCTGCTGAATGCCACGATCGTGCCCAACGTTAGCGTATCACGAAGGACGAAATGGCCCCCGACCCAGAAGACAAGCGCGGTGCCCAGGGCCCCAGCCAGACCCAAGCCGAAGTGAAACCACCCCGAGACCAATGAGCGCCGGATGGCGATATCTCGCACATCGGAAGAGCGCTCCGCGAAGCGTTGGTTCTCGTCAGCCGCCCGCCCGAAGACCTTTACAAGCAGCGCCCCGCTCACGTTGAGCGTCTCATTCATCAGCGCGTTCATCTGAGCGTTGATGTCCATGTAGTTGCGCGTGATCGTCCTCAGCACCTTAGCGACCTGCCGCGCCGGCAAGAGCAGCAGTGGCAACACAGCAACACCGATCAACGTTAACCGCCAATCCAGCGAGATCATCACGACGAGCGTGCTGATAAGTGAGACCACGTTGGAAACGAAGTTGACCAAGGTCCCGGTCACCGCTTGTTGTGCCCCAGCCACATCGTTGTTGAGCCGCGACATCAGTTCGCCGGTGCGGCTGTGGGTGAAAAACCGCAGGCTCATCGCCTGAAGGTGCTGATACACGGACTGGCGGAGGTCGCGGATCAACCCCTGACCTGCCCACGAGCTTACATAACCCTGACCGACGCTGATCACACGTGACAAGATAGGTATCCCGACCAGCCCTAGCGCCAAGAAATTCAGAAGACGGGCGTCACGATTGGGTATGGCTTCATCGATGAGCCTGCGATACAGCAGAGGCGACACGAGGCTCAACAGTGACGTTACCGTGATCGCCAGCATCAACAGACCCACTGCTCCCCAATACGGGCGAGCATACCGCACGACCCGCCCGATCAGCTGACGACTGATCTGGGGCGGCGCCTGCTCCTCATCATAGCGCATCAGCGCCCCCCACCCACCTCGATGGAATCCCATATGTTGCCTCTCTTGGTCGATTCCCTGCCGGTCCCCGGAGCGCCCGGTCCGCAACGCCCGGCCCTATCCTGGTGCCCCATGTTAGGACCGAGTTCGAAGGCGTCAAATCCCGACGCTGCCCCTCACTTTGCAGAGCGCACGGATCTACGTACCCCCCCCGAGTTCACCATAGCACCCAACCCGGCAGGCCTAACGGCGAGGGCCGACACAGGCCAAACCGGGCGCGGCATATGATCTATCTATGCCCCCCGAGGTTCGTCTACGTCGGCTGCAGCCGCCGTCCATCGTCACCCACTAGGCCCGAGGAGGAGAAGCATCGTGCAGACCATGACAGACTACCTGGAACTGTGGCGTGAACTGGTCGAAGCACAGGTCCATCGCGCGGAGAGCGGCCGGCGCCAGCAGAGCGACGACGCCTGGCGCGATAAGGCCAAAGCCTACGACGCGGATGTCCAGCGGCGTTGGGAGAAGCCGGACTCCAGCCGTGGCTTCATGGCCAACCTGCTCGCAGCGGAGCCCGATTCGACCGTACTGGACATTGGCGCGGGCACCGGCGCGTGGACCATCTTCCTGGCCCAGCGCGCCCGCCACGTCACAGCCCTAGAGCCTTCCGCTGTGATGCTGGAGATCCTACTGGAGAACGTTGCCGAGGCAGGGCTGGACAATGTGTCCGTCATCGAAGGGAGCTGGCCCGAGATGCCCGCCCTCAACACGACGTCGTCTGCTCGTCCCACGCGCTCTATGGCGTGGCCGACTTCACCGCCGCGGTCGGCGCACTGCAAGCTGCCGCGCGCCGCACCTGCGTGCTCCTACTACGCGCGCCGACGCCTAACGGTGTGATGGCTGAGGCGGCTCGTCTAGTCTGGGGGCAGCCCTACGACAGCCCCAACTTCCAGGTTGCCTATAATGCACTTCTCCAGCTCGGCATCTTTGCCGACGTCCACATGGAGAACGCCGGCCTCTGGCGGCCCTGGACCAGTCCCAGCCTCGAAGATGCGCTCGCGGATGTGAGGCGTCGGCTAGGCCTCTCCGAGGGAGGACGCCACGACGATGCCCTGCGTGCACTCCTCGAACAACGGCTGGTACAGAAGGATGGCATTTGGACCTGGCCACGAAGCGTGTGCTCCGCCCTCGTATACTGGACTGTAGCCCAACACTGATGCGGAGAGGGGGGTCCGGCCAGGATCAAGATGTGCCCATCTGTGGGTTCCAGGGATAGGAGATCGGGTTCGCCTGCCGGCACCAGCACCCGCCGGGCACGCGTTGTCGCGAGTATCGCCACACAAAGCGCCCGGATCGCACTCTGAACTGGCGCGATCCGGGCGCAGGAGGGCTTCTCGGTCAGCTCCGGCTTCCAGAGGGATCTATACCTCTAGGTACGTCTTCCAGGTCGCGGGAATGTCGCCCGAGGCAACGATATAGCGGGCGCGAGGCGTCTTGGGCTCCCAGAGCAGCTTCATGCTGGCCTCGTGCGGCAGGCGGTTCGCCTTGCGCTGGTTACAGGCAGCGCAGGCGCAGACGGTATTGCCCCACGTGTTCTTGCCGCCCCGGCTGATAGGCAGGATGTGGTCGACCGTGAAGTCGTACTTGTTAAGCACTCTGCCGTGGCGGCGCTCGCCAACCGAGACGCCACAATATGCGCAGACATACCGGTCGCGCCGCAACACAGCCTCGCGGCTCCAACTGACGCCTCGCCGGGGTACATTCACATAGTAGCGAAGCCGGATGATGGTGGGAATGCACCACGTGCTCGAGGCGCTGTGCATTTCGATGGACTCGGCGCAGGCTGCTTCCACCCTCCCCCGTAGCATCAGGGAGATGGCGCGCTTGATCGGTATGATGTCAAGTGGCTCGTAGCTTGCATTCAGCAACAGGACACTGGATGTCAAGGCCAACCTCCTCCTGAAGGACGCCTCCTAGACTCATATGGCCGACAACCGTGGTCAACCTCCCATCGGTCAGTATACATGCCCCAAGTTAACGAACGATTAACGTTCTGTTAGCGCTCCGCCGACCTTCCTCGATCCCAGTCACGGGACCGCCAGCCATAGGGGAAAGCCGGACGTGCTCCCCCTACAGCTTGGGGGCAAGGGGGCACAAGCGCCCAATAGGCAACATTCTACCCCCTTTGAAACGTTTGGCAATATGCCGGGGAGCAGAGAGAGCTTAGCCGCTCTGTTGACGCCGCACGACACCCCTGTATACTCGGCGGATCGAGTTCTGCCACGTCCTGTCCGTCATCAACGCACAGACAGAGCCGCCAATGGAGAGTTAGATGAATTACCGCATCATTGTGAATCCAACCGCCGGCAGAGGTGCCGGCGAACGCGCGATACCGCAGATCGAGCAGCGTCTGCAGGCGCAGGGCCTCAGCTATGACCTCGTCCGCACGCAGCGACCTTGGCACGCTGCACAACTGGCGCACGATGCTGCGCAGGCGGGCTACGACGTGATTGTAGCGGTCGGCGGCGATGGCACGGCCAATGAGATCCTCAACGGCCTGATGCGTATCCCTAAGGCCGAGCGCACCTGCGCTATGGGCGTCCTCTGTGTCGGTCGTGGCAATGACTTCGCCTTCGGCGCAGGCGTCCCCGCCGGCTTGGTGGAGGGTGTCCAGGTCCTGGCTGAAGGGTGTCGCCGGACCATTGACGTGGGGCACGTTGTGGGTGGCGACTATCCCGAGGGTCGTTACTTCGGAAACGGCATCGGCATCGGCTTCGATGCTGTGGTTGGGTTCGTCGCCGCCAAGATGAAGCGCGTCGGTGGCTTTCTTGCCTACGTGATCGCGACGCTGCGTACGGTCTACCTCTACTATCCCGCTCCTACCGTCTCGCTTACGTGGACCAACGGCAACGATGGGCACCGCCAAGACACCACGCTGCCCGCGCTCATGGTCTCGGTGATGAACGGGCGTCGGATGGGCGGTGGCTTCATGATGGCGCCACAAGGCGAGCCCACCGATGGGCTCCTAGATCTCTGCGTTGCGGAGCAGGTCAGTCGACTAGGTGTCTTCCGGATGGTGCCACACTTCATGCGTGGAACTCAGGCGACTCAGGCGGCCATCACTACCGGCCGTGCCAGTCGCCTGGTCGTGAGCGCCGCCGACGGTGACACACTGCCCGCGCACGCCGACGGAGAGACACTCTGCACTGCGGGTCGTCGCCTAGAGGTCACGGTGGTCCCACAACAGATCGACATACTCTGCAGTCGAGACTTGGTCTACGACCACGTGCGAGACTGAGACATGTCCTTCACGCACCGGATCGTTACGGCAACCATCAAGGCGATCTTGCGCGCGATCTGCCGCATCGATGACCGCCAACTGGCGGAGGTGCCCGACCGGGGCCCCCTCATCCTCGCGGTCAACCATATCAGCGCCATCGAGGTGCCCATTGTTTACACCCACATCGCGCCCCGTCCCCTCACCGGTTTTGCTAAGGCCGAGACTTGGGACAAGCCGTTGCTGGGACGGCTGGCCGACCTCTGGGGTGCCCCCGCTCCATCGCGGCGAGGCCGACGCAACGGCCTTTCGCGAGGCTCTGAGAGCCCTCAAAGCGGGCCGCATCGTCGCCGTAGCGCCCGAGGGCACACGCAGTGGACACGGTCGCCTCCAACGGGGGCTGCCGGGCATTGCATTGCTCGCCCTGCTCAGTGGCGCACCTATCATGCCCATCGCGCACTACGGTGGCGAGCAGCTCCAGCGAAACCTGCGCCGGTTCCGTCGCACGGACTTCCACATCGTCGTGGGAGAGCCTATCGAACTCCTCAGCGAGAGCAGGCGCGTGTCGCAGGGTGTGCGACAGGCGATGGTGGACGAGATCATGGTCCGGATTGCGGAGCTCCTGCCGCCGGCCTATCGTGGCATCTACGCCGACAGTGTCGGCGAGCCCTTTCGCTACACCCGGCCAACAACGGTTCCGCAAGACCGCTAACGCCTGCGCCAAATGTCCTAGGAGGTGCCCCGTGCCGCAGTTGGTCAGAGGAGGGAAGTGGGTTTTCGGCTGGTCGGTGGTCCGCGAGCGAGGTCTACTGCCCATTCCCCTGGACGCCTGGCATCGCTATACCTTTGGGCCCGAGAAGCGCGCGATCTTCATCCGTGGTAGCGCCACATCTGGTGGCTTCGCTATCGCGCCGGCGTCGCGATGGCCGGCGGCCTTCGGCCCGTGGCAAAGCAGTGACCGCGTCCTCGGTGTTGCGGAGCTTGCGGCCAATGGTATCGTGAGAATCCCTGAGCAGCTGGGCCTACTTGCTGGGGAGCGGTTGCTGGTCGTCAACGGTAGCGGCCACGCCCTGGGCTTCATCACCCGTGGGCCCATCGTGGAGGCGGCAAGAACGCACCCCGAGCTAGAGACCTTCATCTGAGGCCGGCGCTTCGGTTCGGGCTCGCCAGCTGTTCTCGCTGCTTTGATGTCCCTCGATGACGCGGTCTGTGATACCGCCAGCGCTGGACTGAGCGGCCTTCGTCCTCGACGTCGTCGCCTACGCCGTCAGCCTGACGTACAGCTGCGGCAGCACCTGGGGCAGCTTCGTGACGTCAGGCAGGATCACGTAGCGGTGCTCTGGAAACATGACCTCCATATCCGCGAGGCTGTTCTCATCGGTTGAGATGCAGAAGGTATGGATAGCCTGTCGTTGGTTCTCCTGGCACGCCATCCGCACGTCGTACTGCGCATATCGTGTGTTGGGATCGTAGCCCGTGTCCATCGGCTTGCCGTCGGTGATCAACAGGATCACCCGCTGCTTTGCTGCGACAGCCGAAAGCCGATAGCCCGCGTGGCGCAGGGCTGCGCCGATGCGGGTGGCGCTCCGAGGATGCGCCGCTAGCACGCTGCCAATCGCCTCGCGGTCCCATGCCTCATCGAAGTCTTTGTAGACAAAGAACTCGCATTGCTCGCGTCCCGTACCAGAGAAACCTGAGATCGCGAACCGGTCGCCCAGTGCAGCCAGTCCGTGCCCGAGGATCAGCGCCGCCCGTTGCTCGATCTCAATCGTCTTCAGCCGCTCAACCTCGCTGCCCGTCGATCCGCTGACATCCAGCAAGATCAGCGTGGCAAGATCCCGCCGGTTGTGGTAGGGTTTCTCGTAGAAGTCCACCCGTGGCGCAGGTTCCTGATGACGTGACACGAGGTGTGCGGTCAGGAGATCGATGTTGATCTCATCGCCTGCGGCGAGGTACTTCTCTTTGGTCAGCTCGGGCCGTAGCAGCTCAAAGATCCTCCGTGTGCGCTGTGCCAGGGCTGCTATGTCCTCTGGTAGTTCGGCACGCACGCGCAAGCTGGGCCGAAGCTCGGTCACATAGCAGTAGTTGCGGTAGTAGTCGTTCTCCTCCTGGCTCCACTCATCATAGACATAGGCAGCCCGCACGCCGCCTGCCCGTGCCTCCTCGTCCTCAGGCCGGTCCGCATCAGAGTCGCCGGGGGTCTGCTGCTGCAGCGCTTGATCGTCCATCTGCTGCTCGCGGTTTTCCTGATGCCGTTGTGCCCGCGCCTTCAGGTCAGCCACCAACGAATCCGCAGGCGGGCTGCTGACCCCACCGGGATACAGGAAGTCTGGCAGGAAGGCCCAGGGGCGCAGTGGCCAGCGGTCAAGCCCAGGATAGGCTTTCGCGACCGCCTCCAGGAGGTCTTGTGTCATCATATCCACGGTTTCGAAGACATTGACCGAGGTATCGGCGATCCGAAGCAGTGGCACCCAAACATCATCCGGCCCAGAGATAACCCCCACCACATCCTGGCTCAGTAGATCGAGGAGTAACTGGTCTGCTGGCGAGACCGAGGCCCCGCCCGCCGACTCTGTCTCAATGCCCAAAGCTAGGAGCCGCTGCGCGCCAGGCCACATGCGCCGGATGCCACGCAGACCCCGTACATATTCCAGGATCTGGAAGCAATTCAGCCAAAGGGGCTCATCCCCCACGAGATCCACGCAGGTGGCATAGTCCGGATGGCCGTGGATACGTGAGAAGGTATCCAGTGACAACATCCCGGCAGCTACCACCGCGCAGAGGCGGTACCAGTTTCGATTCTGGGCCACGGTCTCGAAGTGGCGCACGCGTGCCGGTAGGTAGAGCCAGCGATACAAACAGACCATCTGGGTGCCCCGTTCGATCAGATCATCGCTATCAAGCCGGCCCAGGTCGGCAATCTCCACGTCGTAACCCACAAGGGCACGCAACAGGGCGGCGAGGTTCCCCGACATGTCCTCGAGCCGGGCCTCTTGGGTCAGCGACCGGATGATCATCTCTGAGGTCCTGAGGTCACCAGCCATGAAGCGAAGCCCGGTCGTGGCGTTCTGATGATAGGCGCGGAGGCCCTGCTTGACGTAGATGTCTATTTCGGGGGGTTTGAGCTGCCGGCTAAGGCTCCCATAGCCCGCGAGGAAGGCCATGGCCAAGTCGTCGTCAACGGTGCGGAGTCGCTTCAGCGCTGTGATCAGATGCCGGACCTGCTGCGGTGTGCGGCCAAAGCCCCCTTGCCCAAGTGTGCGAAAGTAGGTGATGCCATAGTGGAGCTTCGTCTGCGCCAGCTCGCGGCCCGTCTGTGTGACCTCGGTGAAGATCTCGGGGAGCTCCATCAGCCAAGCCGTCCTGGGGTTGAGGGCACCGAGGAACTCCTTAAGGACATAGTCGAAGTGTTGCTGCTCCGCGCACCGCATTAGGCTGAAGAAGGCGTCCGTTACCTCTGGACGGTCTTCGCCGATCACGCCTTGCTCTAGCAGCCCATCCAGCGTGGTCTGAAAGATATCTCGGTATCCCCAACAGACGCTGGAGAGCTCAAAGCCGCGATATCGATCCATGGGAATCGGCGGGTCAGCGAAACCGCGAATCCGCGAATCCGCGGACTTGCCGACCGGCGAGCAACCTGTCGAATCTCTCTTCTGGGTGTTCGCTCACTCGGTCTCTTCTGCCAAGTCCCCGAAGTACAGCGCCACAATGTCAGCCACTGACGCCATCACTTCAGGCTCATCGGTGAGCGTCTGCCCGATGGCGTGCTTACACGCGTCGACCGGCGTGAGGCCTTCCCGCATCAGCATGCCGGCGTAGACCAGGAGCCGGCTGCTCACCCCCTCATCAAGACCAAAGCCCTTGAGCTCGCGTATCTTCGCCCCCATCTTGGCGAGGACCCGGCTCTCATCCTCCGTGAGGCCAGTCTCGGTCTCGATAATGCGGGTCTCCAACGGCACCGTGGGATGGCTGAAGATCAGGCTCGCAAACCGCTGTTTCGTGGACTGCTTGAGGTCTTTGACAATGCTCTGGTACCCCGGGTTGTAGCTCAACACCATCATGAAGTCAGGATGGGCGTGCACTACTTCACCCGTCTTGTCGATGTAGAGCATCCTGCGGTAATCCGACAGGGAGTGGATGATGACCGCCGTATCCTTGCGCGCCTCGACGATTTCGTCTAGGTAGCAGACACCACCGTGGCGTACCGCAAGCGTCAATGGGCCGTCCTGCCAGACCGTTTCGTCGTCCTTGAACAGAAACCGGCCCACGAGGTCGGCTGCCGTCAGGTCCTCGTGACAGGAGACGGTGATGAGAGCGAGATCGAGTTTGTAGGCCATATGCTCCACAAACCGCGTCTTGCCACAACCAGTCGGGCCTTTGAGGATCACCGGAATGTGAGCCCGGTACGCCGCTGCGAAAACAGCTTCCTCGTTGTTCTGACGGATGTAGTTTGGGGCATCCGTCACCCGAAACTGATCGATGATGCCTGCACTTGCCACAGCCCATCCCTCCTCGCCCCGGCCCCCGTTGGCGCCATTGGCGCCTGCCGCGGCCCTGAACCCGGAGACACATTCTAGATCGTCTGGATGGGATGTCAACGTTTACTGGCTCGACAATGCAGCAGGCGCTGGCGCACACTAGCCGGGACCAGCGGTGCCAACGGAAAGCTAACCTACGCCAGAGGCAACCCGACCTCGATTCACACAACTACGTGTTAAGCTGACAGCGTGGCAATGCGAGGCTTACGCCGGCAGACAAGCAAGCATGGAGGTCGGGATGCGAGGACGTACAAAGCACTGGACGGGATGGATGACGCTGCTGATCACGGTTACAGTGATCGCTACAGGATGCGGGCTCTTCGATGCGCTGCAGTCGCGGCAACCGACCCCTGCGGAGGAACCTAGCCCGGTTGCGAGCGCATCGCCCGAGATGACTGCCAGTCCGACAACAGGCTTCACGGCAACCGCGAGTCCTCCGACAGAAGCCACAGCTACGCCAGTGCCCCCCACGCCGACCTCAGCCGCGACAGAGCTGGATCCTGCCGTAGCCATTCATCCGACCAGCGGTGCGCCTGGTACGGCGATTGAGGTCAACGCTACCGGCTTCCAGCCCGGAGCGACCGCCGAGGTTGGGATGGGGCGAGCCAACTCTGAGTATGATGTCGTCAGCACAGCTGTCACGGACAGCGAAGGGCAGATCGCGACAACCGTCACACTCCCAGACTACGCCGAGGATGGCGAACGCTGGGTTGTTGTCGTCTCGGTCGTTGGGCAGCCCGTCAAGGGCACTTCGAACCTCTTCACGGTGACCCGTGCCGCGGGAGCGCCGACCGTCGTCGTCGCGCCTAGAGCCGGGTCTCCCGGTACGTCAGTCACGGTCCGGGCTGAAGGCTTCGCCCCGGAGGCAACCGTCGACGTTGGATTCGGACGTATCGATTCCGGGTATGACGTGCTCCAGAGCGCGCAGGCTGACGCCGCCGGTACGGTGACCGCCGAGGTGCTCGTGCCCGACTTCGCCGCGCCTGAAGACACCTGGGTCTTCGTCGTCGCCAACACCCAGACGGGCGCCACAGCGGTGTCCGGTCCGTTCGATGTGACAAGCGGCATGGCGAGTCCTACCAAGACCCCGACCGCCGGGGGCTTCACCAGCGCCAACATCCACCTGATCGCCGTCGACGATGGTGGCGCCAACGGCAAGCTGATCGGCTGCAACGATAGCGTCGTACCGGTTCAAGTCACCTTTGACCCGACCATAGCCCCGCTCAGAGCAGCTCTCAACCAGTTACTGTCGCTAGACACCGAATACCACGGGGGCTCTGGGCTCTACAACGCGCTCTACCAATCGAACCTGAGCGCAGGAGCCATCAACATCGTGCAGGGCACCGCGACCATCGCGCTGACCAGGGAAATAACCCTGGGTGGGGCCTGCGATGCGCCCCGGGTAGAAGCCCAGATCAAGGAGACGGCGCTTCAGTTCTCCACCGTGCAGAACGTTCAGGTCACCCTGAATGGCCAACCGCTGGAGGAGGTCCTGAGCGCGCAATAGGGTACCGCCCTATCATCAGTACCGAATCGCTCGCGCCGCGCGTGCCTGGCTGGGGACAACAGCGGCGCCTAAACAGGAATGGTAACGGGCCGGCTTGCACCTATTCCC